>JACQWN010000504.1 GCA_016209245.1 Bacteroidia bacterium | reverse complement strand
ATTAAAAATTCACAACTTTATTAGTTTTACTGCGTAGAAATAAACAAAAGCTCAAAATAATATTTAGCCGTTTTGCTTTAATTTACAATATAAATGAATCGTATTAATTTTATTTTAACTTGTTTTATAATATTAATTCATAATTTTGAAATTATTGCACAGTGTATTCCTTGTGATGTCAATGTTCAGACAATTAATGTTGACCTGTCCGCACAACAAGATACTGTATGGTCTGTAAATAGTATTACGAGAAATAATTATTGTTGCGGTGCAGTCGCTCCTGACAACTGCATCCGTTTTGTCATAACTCTGAATCCTTTATCAGATCAGTTGAGCTTTGATGTGGTAAATCCGGCGCCACCACAGGGAAGCGCTTTTTACAGAATTAACTGCGGAGATTCAATTACCCTGTCAGATACGGTTTGTGTGCTTGGGATGACTTCTTTGTGTCTCCTATATTGCAAACCGGGTGCTGACCAACCCGATTATATTATTTCTGTTGGTCGTACTGCAAGTGTTTCTGATGATATTACTTTACGGGAAGGATGCAGTGGAATTATTTGGGCTTCAGGAATGGTGCCTTCTTCGATAAACTGGACATCTGTATATCCCGGTGCACAAGGTCAATATAATTCTTATCTCGATTGCACAACCTGCGATACTGTTAATGTTACCGCTCCTGTTCCTATACCAGGCGGTTTAAATTATGTTGATTATATGGTTTCAGGTACTGTTACCGGTTGTTCTGCCGGCATAGTGCAAGACACAGTCAGAGTTTACTTTATTTCAAATAATTTACTGGCGCAAATTACCCCTGCCGACCCTACATTTTGTTTCGGTTCTTCATCAGGAGTCGTATTAACCGTAAATGGTTCAGGCGGCGCACCACCATATTCTTATCTATGGAGCACCGGAGAAACTACCGATTCTATTACCGTCTTAACAATTGGTGATTATTGGGTAGCGATAACAGATACTACCGATTGCGGTGCGGCTTATGATACGGTTACTGTTGTCGAGTTTGCATCCCCGATTAGTGTTAATGCTGGTTCAGACCAAACGGTTTGTTCAAATAACCCCTCTGCAACTTTAAATGGAATAGTTATTGAAGCTGACGGTGGTATCTGGAGCGGTGGCAATGGTACTTTTACACCAAATAATACTACATTAAATGCAATTTATACCCCTTCTGCCGGTGAAATTTCAGCAGGTTCCGTGACATTAGCTTTAACATCAACAGGAAACCATGATTGTGCAGGCAGTTCAGATACTATAACTATAACAATTGCGCCTGAGGTTACAGTAAATGCGGGTCCGGATGCAACTATTTGTGTCGGTTATACGTTTACAACAGCCGGTTCAATAGGTGGAAGCGCTACAAACGTAACATGGACTACAAGCGGTACAGGAACTTTTAATAATCCGGATTCACTATCGGCGATATATACTCCTTCTTTGGCCGATATTTCCAATGACAGTGTATATCTGATTATCACAGCAAACGATTCTACCGGATTATGTACACCGGCATCCGACACCATAGTTCTTACAATTAATCAGGCGACACTCATAAATCCGGCTACCGGCGCTATTGATTTGGATAGCGCTGTCATTATATTCAACGGCTTTGGTTTTATTATTGAAGCAGGCCCGGCTGATGCTTATATATGGAGCACTGGTGAAACTACCCAAACTATAACAGCTCAGGACTCGGGTTGGTATTGGGTTAATATGTATATTAATAGCGATTATTGTGTCATAATTGATTCAATTTATCTCGCATATCAATCCCCGATTTCTCTTGGAAATGATACTGCAGTATGTTATAGTGATTCAATAACGTTGAGTCCGGGGCCCGGTTTTAGTTATTATGAATGGTCAACCGGTGATAGCGGAATAGCGGTCAGCACAATTATAGTAAGCGGGGGATCTTATAGCGTTACGGTTACCGATAGCTATGGCAGTACTTCTACGGCATCAATCAAAATTAATGAAGGAAGCGAAATGCTGTCTTCTATTACCGGTACCGATGTGAGTTGCACCGGAAGTACCGATGGTACTGTCGATTTAACGGTATCAGGAGGATTTCCGCCTTATTCATACAACTGGAGCAATGGACAATCACTTGAGGATTTAGTTGACATTTCTCCGGGAACTTATTATGTAACCATAGCCGATACGATTTCATGCTCAATTGTTGATTCTGTAATTATTGCACAACCATTACCTTTAACCGCAACTATTGTTTCTTCTGATGTCAATTGTTTTGAAGGAGCCGATGGCTCTGCCGGTTTAACGGTGAACGGAGGCGCTCAGGCATATTCCTACCTCTGGAGCAATGGACAGACTACACAGAACATATCAAATCTTGCTGCAGGCGCTTATAGTGTTACTGTAACGGATAATAATTCCTGTACCACAACCTCATCAATAACAATAACCAAACCCACAGCAATATTAACCGCTTACATTATACCCAATGATGTAAATTGTAAGGGAGGAAGTGACGGAAGTACAGATTTAACTGTTAGCGGAGGAACAACGCCGTATTCTTATTTGTGGAATACCGGAGCTACGACTGAAGATTTGACAAATGTCCCAACCGGTACTTATACACTGACGGTTACAGATGTAAATTTATGCACTACAACAGCAAATGTAACGGTTAAAGAAGCTTCACTTGGGTTGACCACAAATATTACCGGTATTCCCGCTTATTGTTACGGCTCTTTTGACGGCAGCGCTGATCTCACAGTTACAGGAGGGACGCCGGGATACACTTTTTCATGGAACATCGGTCAAATCAGTGAGGACATATCAGGGCTCGGAGCCGGTACTTATTATGTTACCGTAACCGATGCAAATGGTTGCACCGAAGAAGATTCGGTAATTATTACCGAACCCGCAATCTTAATAACTTCTTACTCTGTTATTGATGTTTTATGCTACGGCGGCTCTAATGGACAAATAGATTTAACACCAAGCGGCGGTGTACCAGGATATACTTATTTATGGAGCACAGGCTCTACTTCTCAGGATATCGGTAATGTGAGTTATGGCGCTTATTCAGTAACCGTCACCGATGCTAATCTGTGCAGTATTATTAATTCTATAAACGTCGGTCAACCTTCTATTTTAAGCGCTAATATATACGGAACAGATATTAATTGTTATGATGGGGCTGATGGAACTACAAACATAACTGCTATCGGCGGAACATTACCTTATTCCTATTTATGGTCAACAGGGTCCTCCGCCGAAGATCTGACGGGCTTATCTCCCGGTTTATATTCTGTGACTGTTACTGATAATAATTTATGTACCACTTCGGCATCGGTTGCTATTACAGAACCATTGTCTGCACTTTCGGCATCGGCAGCGGGAACAAATTTAAACTGTAATAACGGTTTTGATGGTTCGATAAATTTATCTGTCGCCGGTGGCACAGCCGGCTATAATTATTTATGGTCAAACGGTCTGGTCAGTGAAGATTTGCTCAATATTGCCGCAGGTATTTATTCTGTAACCGTCACCGACGCTCATTCCTGTTCCGCTACAACATCGGCAACCATTACAGAACCATCTGCAATAACCATAGCTCCTTCGGTTACCAATTCCACCTGTGGTTCTTCCAATGGTTCTGCATCAATAACGGTTACAGGCGGTACAGGTACTTATTCCTATTTATGGTCAACGGGTGCATCAACAAATTCTATTACAAATTTACCTGCCGGCGCTTATAGTATTACCGTAACCGATGGCAATAGCTGCACCGGTAGCGCTACCGTCAGTATAAATGACAGCAACGCCCCCACTTCTATTATAAACTCCAGCACCGATGTTTTATGTTATGGCTCTGCAAATGGAACAGCTTCCGTTTCTGCATCAGGTGGTACACCTCCTTATTCGTATTACTGGTCGAATGGTTCAACCACTATTTCCGTAACCGGACTGACAGGTGGAACTTATACAGTTTCAGTTATTGATAATAATGGATGCATATCGGTTGTTTCGGTAGTAATAAATGAACCTGCTCAGTTTTCGACTTATTCAATATTATCGAATGTCAATTGCCGCAATGGCACTGATGGAAGTATTAATCTCATTGTTTCAGGAGGAACCGCCCCATACACTTATCAATGGAATTATGGACAGACTACCGAAGATTTGAGTAATATAAGTGCAGGAAGTTATTCAGTTATAATAACCGATGATAATTTATGTACAACAGGGGTAACTGTAACAATAACCCAACCTGCTGCAATATTAACAGCAAATATTTCGAAGATTAATGCCAAATGTTATGGTCAGGCAAATGGTTCAATTAATCTTACTGTTTCGGGTGGTACCGCCTTATATTCATATCTCTGGAGTTCGGGACAGATAAATGAAGATTTGCTCAATATAGGAGCCGGTATATATACTGTAACTGTTACAGATGTAAATTTATGCACTGCTACAGCTTCAGCTACAATAACGGAGCCGGCAGTGCTGACTGCTACCATCAGTGGAACAAACGTTAATTGCAATGGCGGTTCAGACGGATCTGCCAATTTAACTGTTTCCGGTGGAACTCCTAATTACTCATATTTTTGGAATTCCGGCCCGCAGTCTGAAGATTTGACCGGACTTTCAGCAGGCGCTTATGAAGTAACTATTGTTGACTCAAAATCATGCAATACTACGGCGACAGTTACAATTACCGAGCCAGCCACAGTTCTTACAGCTTATATAACTAAAACAAATGTGAAATGTTTTGGCGGTTCTACGGGAACAGCAAATTTGACTGTCACCGGCGGTACCCCTGCTTATTCATATTTATGGAATAATGGAGAAACGACACAGGATTTAAGTAATATCGGTGCAGGAACTTATTCGGTCACAGTTAATGATGCTAATTCATGCACTGTTTCTGCAAATATTACAATAACCCAACCATCTATCCTGACCGCCGGCATTAGCGGAACCGCCGTCAGTTGCTTCGGCGGCTCCGACGGTGAAGCTGATTTATCGGTATCCGGCGGAACTCCCGCATATTCCTACCAGTGGAACTACGGTCAGATTAATCAGGATATCGGCAATCTTTCTGCAGGTACTTATATAGTTACTGTAACCGATTCAAAACAATGTACTGCTGCCGCATCCGTTACAATTACCCAGCCATCGGAATTAACAGCTGCGGCAGTTAAAACAAATGTCAATTGTAAAGGAGGAACAAACGGAGCAATAGACCTTACTGTAACAGGAGGTAAAACACCATATAGCTATTCATGGAATACAGGACCAACTACCCAGGATATTTCCGGTTTACCGGCAGGAACATATTCAGTTATTGTTACCGATGCAAACTCCTGCGCAACAAGTATATCTGTTATTATTACCGAGCCTCCGGCAAATCTGACCGCAACTGTTTCAGGTGACAATCTGAAATGTAAAAACGGTTCTGACGGCTCTGCCGAAGTAACGGCTACCGGTGGAACATCGCCTTATTCTTATTTGTGGTCCGGCGGTTCTACTACTAAAATAATATCAGGCATACCTGCAGGAACTTATACGATTACGGTAAGCGATGCAAATTTATGTACAACTGTTTCCTCTGTTACATTAACTGAACCGGCAAGCATTTTGAATGTTTCAATAACAGGCGCTAACCTGCAATGCTATGGCGCCTCCACAGGTTCAGCCGATCTAATCGTTTCGGGAGGTAATGTTCCATACTTATACTCATGGTCAACAGGTGCCTTTACCCAGGATATTTCTAATCTTGCTGCAGGAACATATAACGTAACTGTTACAGATGTTAATCTATGCTCAAAAAATTCTTCAGTAACAATTACAGAACCGCCGGCATTAAGCATGTCATATACCAAAAATAACGCAACCTGCGGCTTTGCCGACGGCTCTGCTATTGTAACCATAACCGGAGGTACGGCTCCTTATTCTTACACATGGTCAAACGGCAGCACCACCAATAGTATAACAAATGTTACTTCCGGTGCATATACATTGACCGTTACAGATAATTATTCGTGTACACAAACAACAACAGTTGATATTAATGATAATGGAGGACCCAATATTACTATTTCATATCATTCGGATGTTGATTGTTATGGCGACGGCAATGGAACAGCAACTGTTTATGTAATTAATGGGTTTGCACCATATACTTATTTATGGACTTCCGGCGTAACAACAACAATCAATTCAGGACTCGATGGAGGAACTCAAAGTGTAACAGTAACAGATATTAATGGCTGCATTTCTACAGCTTCGGTTGTAATTGAAGAACCTGGTGAGCTTGTATTAAGCATTGCCGCAACTCAGCTATGCGATATTGCATCTCTCGGTTCTGTTGATTTATCAGTAACAGGCGGCGTTCAAAATTATTCATACCAATGGAGCAATGGCTCAGTATCGCAAGACTTGCTTAATGTTCCTGCAGGAAATTATACAGTAACAGTAACAGATGTAAATGCATGTACAAAAACCGGAACAATAAATCTGGCAGCACCGGCACAGGTATTGACAGCCGCTATTAATGGAACAAATGTATCCTGTAATGGCGGGTCTGATGGAGTCGCCGATTTGAATGTAAATGGCGGTACAGCTCCTTATTCGTATTTATGGAACCTGGGACAGACAACACAGGCTCTTTCTTCTTTAAACGCCGGAACATATCAAATCACAGTTACTGATGCCGTCAATTGTCTGGCTATAGCTGCAATTTCGATTACCGAACCGGCGGCAATATTTTCTAACATTACACGGACAAATGTCTTGTGCACCGGTGATGCAAGCGGCTCGACCGATCTTACGGTTTCAGGCGGAACTCCCGGTTATTCATACCAATGGAGCAATAGTTCCACGACACAGGATTTGGCAAACATTACCTCAGGAATTTATACCGTTACAATTACTGATTCCAATTCCTGTATTCATTCATCTTCAGCGACTGTAACAGAGCCAGCTATAATAAATGCCTCGATATCAGGAACAAATATTAAATGCAACGGAATTAATGAAGGAGCTGCCGATTTGTCTGTTTCAGGCGGCTCTCCTTTATATTCTTTCAATTGGTCGAATGCCTCGACAAATGAAGATATTAATTATTTATCTCAGGGATTATATATTGTCACTATAACTGATGCAAATTTATGTACAAAAACCACATCGGTAGTAATTACGCAACCATCGGCGATAACAACGTCAATAGCTCCTGTTAATGTCAATTGTAAAGGTGGTTCTGATGGTATCGCCAATCTTAGTGTAGCGGGAGGAATTCCAGCTTATACTTATTTATGGAATTATGGACAGACCACTGAAGATTTGACAAATATTCCTGCAGGAACATATTCTGTTACTGTTACAGATGCTAATTTATGCACTAAAAGCAATTCTGTTACTATAACCGAGCCCATCGCTTATTTATCGGCAAATATTTCAAAAACAAATGTCAGTTGTTCCGGTGGCTCCAATGGTGCAGCAAATCTGACCGTTACGGGCGGAACAGCACCATATACATTCACATGGTCAAACGGACCGGTAGCGGAAGATATTTCTAACCTGCAAATTGGAAATTATTCTGTTACAGTTACCGATACAAAGGGCTGTTCGATAACGGCTTCAGCAACAATAACGGAACCAGAACCTGTTTTGGCAAGCATATCAAAAACCAATGTCAAATGTAACGGCGGAGCAAGCGGTTCGGCCGTCCTGACTGTTACAGGCGGAGTACAGCCTTATATGTATTTGTGGTCAAATGGCTCTTCAAACCAGAATTTGAACAATATTGCAGCAGGTAATTATACTGTCACAATTACCGATGCCAATTCCTGCACTGCTGTATCGTCTGTTACTATAACACAACCAACTGTAATTTCTGCTACTATAGCACCTACTCATCTTACTTGTAACGGACAATTAAACGGTGCAGCCGATTTGACTGTTTCAGGAGGTTCGCCAAATTATACATACTTGTGGAACACCGGGCAGACGGTTTGCGATTTGTCAAACATATCAGGCGGTTTTTATGAAGTCACAATCACCGATGTTAATAATTGCACAAGTTCCGCGTCGGTTACTATTAACGAACCTTCAGCTTTGGCGCTCATCACATTGACAACAAATGTAAAATGTTATGGTCAGCCCACAGGTGCAATTAATTTAATGATTTCAGGGGGTACGCCAAATTATTCATACAATTGGTCGAACAGCTCCACAAACGACAGCCTGACAAATATTCAGGCAGGCATTTATACCGTTACTGTTAATGATGCTTTTCTATGTTCAATCATTTCCTCGGTTACGATTACACAACCCGCTGCAGCTTTATCAGCTTCAATTATAAAGACTAATGTCGCATGCTATAGTGATTCGACAGGAGCGATCAATTTAACTGTTACCGGCGGTATTCTTGCATATTCGTATTTATGGAGCAATGGCGCCACAAACCAGGATATCGCTAATCTTGATAACGGCGCTTATTCCGTAACTGTTACCGATGCAAATTTATGTCAAACGACCATATCGGCAACAATTACAGAACCTTTACCACTAATATCAAATACAACTGTTCAAAATGTATTATGTCTGGGACAATCAACAGGTTCAATAAATCTAACTCCATCCGGAGGAACACCGGGATATACATATTTATGGAGTACAGGCAGCACTTTTGAAGATTTATCGAACCGCCCGGCAGGAACATATTTCATAACCATAACAGATGCTAATACATGTAAAATTTATGATACTGTAATTATTACACAGCCCGATTCCGCACTTTCAATTTCAAACTATTTAATTACCGATGCAGCATGTAACGGCAGCAGCACCGGCGCCGTTGATATTACTCCGGCCGGCGGAACAGCACCATATTCATTTTTATGGATTTCAGGCGATGTTTCCGAAGATTTATCTAACAAGCCGGCAGGGAATTATTATTTAACAATAACCGATGCTAATTCCTGCACTACAACAGCAGCTTATGCTATCGCCCAACCTTCTGCAATAAGCGTTACTATTACACGTACAAATGTCAGTTGTTATGGTGATTCTTCGGGTTCGGTAAATTTAACTGTAACGGGCGGTACGCCAGGATACATGTATCAATGGAACTCGGGTCAGACAACCGAAGATTTGAATAATGTTTTCTCAGGCATTTATCAGATAACCGTCACCGATGCCAATAACTGCAATGCTTCATCAAGTGTTACAATAACTCAACCGGCGGCTTTGACAACAAATATAAGCCCGAACAGCGTGAATTGTTATGGCGGTAATGACGGTTCAGCAAATTTAACCATCGCCGGCGGTACTCCCGGTTATTCTTATTTATGGAGCTTAGGACAGACTTCCCAGGACTTATACAATGTCCAACAAGGCGCTTATTCTGTAACTGTTACCGATTCAAAAACCTGCACTATTGTAGCTTCGGTGACGGTAACCGAACCTTCGGCTCCATTAACCGCTTCACTTACAAAAACCGATGTCGAATGTTTCGGAAATTCAACCGGAGCGGTGAATCTGACAGTCAACGGCGGAACCGTACCTTATACATATTCATGGGCTTCGGGTGAAACAACCCAAGATATATCGCAGCTTGAGGCAGGAACATATTCTGTTACTATCCTGGACAATAATTTATGTACAACAGCGGCAACTATAGATATTATTCAACAATCTTCAATAACCGTGACTATTAATAAAACCAATGTAAAATGTAAAGGAAATGCCACAGGTTCTGTTAATCTGACGACAGGCGGCGGAATCCCCGGTTATTCATATCAATGGAATACTGGAAGTACACTGGAAGACTTAACAAATCTGACTGCTAATACTTATACCGTTACTATTACCGATTCTTATGGATGTACATTAATACAACCGGTTACAATTACAGAACCTTTGCAGGCGCTTGGCACAAGTATAACCGGGACAAATGTTAATTGTTACGGCACAGCTAGTGGTGCGACTAATCTGACAGTTTCCGGCGGAACGCCTTCCTATTCTTATTTATGGAATACTGGACAAACAAGTGAAGATTTAATAAATATTTCAAATGGTACTTATGAAGTGACGGTAACTGATATTAATCTATGTACAACAACGTCATCAATAGTGATTACACAGCCCGTACAATTAATAATTACGCCTACACAGACAAATTCGACCTGTGGTGTAGCCGATGGTTCGGCCTCAATCAGCGCATCAGGGGGAACAATGCCGTATTCTTACATCTGGTCCACAGGGGCAAGCTCAAATTCAATCAATAATATTCCTGCCGGGCTTTATTCGGTAACCGTTACCGACCAAAAAGGTTGCACCAAATATGCTACTATAAGTATCAACGATGAAGGAGCGCCCGTATCATCAATATCTTCTAAAACAGATGTAACTTGTTTCGGTGCCGCTAATGGTTCAGCTTCTATCAGTGCATCCGGCGGTACAGGTGCATTATCATATCTATGGTCAAATGGAGCTACCGGCAGTTCTGTTAATGGATTAAACGGTGGAACATATTATGTATCTGTTACCGATGAGAATAACTGTATTTCTACCGCCTCGGTTGTTATTAATGAACCTGAACAATTAACAGGCGCAATTACCGGAACAAATGTTAAATGTAAAGGCGGAATTACAGGTGCAGCAAATTTGACGATTCAGGGTGGTACTCCATTGTATTCATATTTATGGAGTACGGGACAGAATACCGAAGATATTTCAAATATTAGTGCAGGAACTTATACAGTCACAATTACCGATGTCAATTTATGCACTGCCGCAACTTTAGTTACAATTAATGAGCCGGCACAAGTATTAACATTAGGCGTAAGCGGCACTGATGTACTATGTAATAACGGCACCTCCGGCTCTGTTAATTTAACTGTTACCGGCGGAACACCGGCATATATCTATCAATGGAACTATGGTCAGACAACCCAGGATTTGAATAATATACCTGCCGGGCTTTATGAAGTTTCTGTGACCGATGCAAATACATGCCATGCTCAAACTTCAGTTATTATCGGTGAATCATCGGAATTAATCGCTAATATAACGGGCACAAATCCAAGTTGTAACGGTAGTAATAATGGCGCTGCCAATCTTACAGTAACAGGCGGAACTTCGCCTTATAGTTATATCTGGAGTAATGGTGCGACAATTGAAGATATTACCGGCATATCTGCAGCAACTTATTATGTAACAATCAATGATTATAATAATTGTTCAACCGTAAAATCTGTAACAATTACCCAACCCTCCGCTTTAAATGTATTATCTGCTCAAGCAAATGTTAAATGCTTCGGTGGAAGTGATGGGGATATAAATTTATCTGTCAGTGGCGGAACAATTCCATATTCTTATTTATGGAACAATGGCGCAATGAACGAAGATTTAAACAATCTGACAGCTGGTACATATATAGTAACGGTTACTGATTATAAAGGTTGTACAATAACTAAAACCATAGCTATAACACAACCTTCTTCAACACTGACAGCTAGTATTTCAGGTGTCAATAATAGTTGCTACAATGCAAATAACGGCTCTGTCAATGTGTCTGTTTCTGGCGGGACTCCTTCATATAGCTACTTATGGAACTATGGGGCAAGTACAGACGCCCTACAGGGCGTCTCTGACGGAACATATTCTATTACCGTCACCGATGCAAATAATTGCACTACTGTACAATCAATAATAATAACGGAACCCGCGGAATTAATTTTAACACCTTCTGTAACCGGCTCGACATGCGGAATGGCAAATGGAGCCATAACAATAAATATCACCGGCGGCATAAACCCATATTCTTATCAATGGAATACAGGCGGCACAACATCTTCAATAAGCAATACCGGAGCCGGTGCCTATAGTATTACAGTAACAGATAATAATTCCTGCACAAAATCATTGACAATAAATGTTAGTGATGCCGGCGCTCCTGTTGCAAACGTTACATATAATAATGTAACCTGCTCCGGTGATAATGACGGTTATGCTTATGCTTCAGCAAGCGGCGGAACTTTACCATACGGCTATTTATGGTCAAATGGCAGTACAAATGACTCTCTTTCCAATATTTCAGGTGGTATATACTCTGTTACCATTACCGATAATAATGGTTGTAAAGCGACCTCTTCGGTATCAATTAATGAACCGGCGCTGTTAACAGCTACTTCTTCCGCTTCCGATGTTATGTGTAATGGCGATGGAGATGGAATTATTGACATTACCGTATCAGGCGGAACATTAGCTTATTCATATCAGTGGTCTTCGGGTGAAACCACTGAAGATATTTATAATAAAGACGGCGGAAATTATTCAGTAACTGTTTATGATGCACATGGTTGTACAGCCGTAGCTTCCGATGTTATTAATGAACCCCTGTCTGCTTTGAACAGTACAATAACCGGAACAAATATAAAATGCACAGGTGACAATACCGGCTCTGCCAATCTGACTGTAACAGGCGGGACTTCGGGATATTCTTATTTGTGGAATTACGGGCAAACCAGCCAGGATATTATAAATTTAACTTCAGGCGTATATTCAGTAACAATAACTGATGCGAATTTATGTATCTCGGTATCCGCCGTTACAATTACGGAGCCTGCACTATTGACTGCGGCTGTCACGGCAACAGATGTAAAATGCAAAGGGGCTTCGACAGGCTCAGCCACCGTTGCTGTATCAGGCGGAACCGTGCCATACAGCTATTTGTGGAACTATGGCCAGACTACCCAGGATTTGAATAATATAAATGCAAATACATATAGTGTTACCATTACAGACGCTAATTTATGCAACACTACGGCTCAGGTTACAGTTACAGAACCTGCATTTATTCTATATACAAATATTATCGGTACAAATGTATTATGCAGAGGTGATAATACAGGCGCCGCCAATTTATCTGTTACAGGCGGAACGCCTCCTTATTTATATCAATGGAACAATGGAGCCACAAGTGAAGATATTGCTAATCTGCTCGCCGGTATTTATAATGTTACTATTACGGATAATAATTTATGTACAACAGCTTCAACTGTTACAATTGTTCAACCGTCAACACAACTTACAGCGACTATCTCAGGCGTTAATATTAAGTGTTATGGTGAGTCTTTAGGCAGCATAAACCTTAATGTTAACGGCGGTACTGCACCATACGCATATTTATGGAATTCCGGAAATATAAACCAGGATTTACAGAATATTCCCGCCGGCGACTATGAAGTAACAATAACCGATGCCAATTCCTGCCGGACAACAATCGGTATTATCATTACCCAGCCGACTCCGCTCATTCTAACAGCAACGCAGCTCGATGCAGATTGCTTTGGAAACGCATCAGGTGCAATTAATCTGACAGTATCAGGGGGGGTGCCGAATTATTTTTACAATTGGAATACCGGTCAGGCATCACAAGACCTGAATAATATTATGGCAGGGACTTATTATGTGACTGTTACCGATGCCAACTTATGCACTTCAATGGCAACAGTAACAATAACCGAACCTCCGGCGCTGGTTACTTCGGCATCATACAACAATGTAAAATGCAAAGGCGGAAATTCAGGGACAATCAATCTGACCGTTACGGGCGGTTCGCCAGGATATACATATCTGTGGTCGAATCAGCAAACTACAGAGGATTTGAATAATCTGACTGCAGGAACTTATTCTGTAACTATTACCGACGCGCATTTATGCACATCAACAATTACCGTAACTGTTTCTCAACCCTCAGCAGTATTAAACGCTAACATTTCAAAAATTAATGTCAAATGTTATAACGGTTCAGATGGAGCGGCTATATTATCAACAAACGGAGGAACACCGGGTTATACTTATATTTGGAATTCGGGACAAACCACGCAAAATATTTTAAATATATCTGAAGGAATTTATGAAGTTACGGTAACTGATGTTAATTTATGTACAACATCGTCATCAGTTACAATTACCGAGCCGGCGCCAATTACGCTCATGCCTCTTTCATCAAATTCTGCGTGCGGTATGCCGACCGGAAGCGCTACAATCAATGCTGCCGGCGGGACTTCGCCATATTCATATTTATGGACAAACGGAGGAAGTACAAATACCATTATTAATCTTTTTGCCGGAATTTATAGCGTCACGGTAACAGATAACAATAATTGCACTGCTCAAAGCCTGGTAAGCGTTAATGATGATAATGCTCCCGTTTCGTATATATCATTCAGCTCGGATGTCAGTTGTTACGGATTTACCGACGGTTCCGCAACAATTACTGCTGTCGGTGGAACCGGCAACTATTCATATTTATGGTCAAACAACCAAACTCTGGCAACTGCCTCACAATTGGCAGGAGGAGTTTATACTGTAACCGTCAGTGATGAAAATAATTGCATGTCGGCATCATCGGTAACTATTGAAGAACCAGATTTATTAGCCGGGACAATCTTAACTACTGATGTCAGTTGTAAAGAAGGAGCAGATGGAATAGCTAATTTATCCGTCACAGGAGGTACATCTCCCTATTCTTATTCATGGATAAATTCTGCAATTACACAGGATATAAGCGGATTACCATTAGGAACATATTATGTCACCATAACAGATGTCAATTCCTGCACGGCGGTTATAAGCTGCAATATTTCCCAACCGGCACAGGCGCTTGCTATTAATATTACGAAAACCGATGCCCAGTGCTATGGAAATTCCGACGGCTCTGTTGATTTATCTGCATCAGGAGGAACACCTGCCTATTCTTATTTATGGAATAATGGACAAACTACACAAGACCTGACAAATATAAGCACCGGCTTCTATGAAGTAACTGTAACCGATGCTCATCAATGTACAACAAATGGCTCGGTTATTATCAATCAATCTTCTTCATTAACCACTGCAACCAATTCAACAAATCCTTTGTGTAACTCAAGCGCCGACGGTTCAATAGAGCTTACCGTTTCAGGCGGTACACTCCCTTATACTTATTCCTGGAGCAACGGACAATCTTCCGAAGATATATATAATTTAAGCGAGGGAATTTATATTGTAACCATTACCGACAGTCATTATTGCAGTGTAATAAAATCAGCATCCGTTTCAGACCCCGAAGCTATCAGCGTTAATATAACAGCAATAAATGTCAGTTGCTATGGCGGGGCGAACGGTTCGGCTTCGCTCACCGTCCTTGGGGGAACGCCGCCTTATACATTTTACTGGAATAATTCACAAACCACTGAAGATTTGTCGGGTATATCCGCAGGAGTATATACCGTAAACTTAGCCGATGCACATAATTGCCAGGTTACATCCTCAGTTACGATTAATGAACCCGCCGCTCCGTTAAATGCAAATATAAGCGTAAATAGTACAAGTTGCAATGGCGGCTCCGATGGTTCAATTGATTTATCAGTATCGGGAGGCACGCCCGGATATTCATATCTGTGGAATTACGGTCAAACCGCCCAGGATTTGCTCAATTTACAAGCGGGGAATTACCAGGTAACTATTACCGATTCACATAGTTGTACAACGTCAATTAGCGCCGGTGTTAATGAACCGTCAGGGCTTACATTATTGCCTTCGCAAATCAGCTCTACTTGCGGTAATGCAAATGGCACGGCTTTAATTTCGGTTGCCGGTGGAACGAATCCATATAATTATTTATGGAATACCAATCCGCCTTGTTCCACTCCAAGTGTAGCAAATCTGCCGGCAGGCGCTTACTCCGTTACAGTCACAGATAATAACGGATGTTCGAAATCCGCTACGGTAAATATTAATGATGTAGGCGCTCCAACTATCAGTACAACATATTCCAATGTTACATGTCATGGTTATTCCAATGGTTCTGCAGACGTAATCGCTTCAGGAGGTACGCAGCCCTATAGCTATCAATGGTCGGATGGAAGCAGCACTTCATCTGTATTAAATCTGGACGGCGGAAATTATTTTGTAACCGTTACCGATGCCAACGGTTGCAAAGCCGTTTCGTCAGTCGAAATTCTTGAACCGGATTCTTTACAAATATCTGCTGCAGCGACCGATGTACTTTGCAAAAACGATGGAAACGGCAGTATTAATCTAACCGTAACAGGCGGTACAATTAATTATTCTTATGTATGGAGTTCAGGACAAACAACTCAAGATATATCACAATTAAACGGCGGAATTTATATCGTTACCGTTACAGATTCGCATGGATGTAATGCTTTATTTTCAACTGCTGTAAATGAACCTTTTGAATCATTGTTCACTGCAATAGATGGAAGCAATGTATCATGTAAAGGCGGCGATAATGGTTGGATAAACCTTAATGTTACAGGTGGAACGCCAGGTTATTGCTATATCTGGAATTATGGTCAGACTTATGAAGATTTGAATAATATTCCTGCCGGGACATATACTTGCACAGTTACCGATTTTAATAATTGCACAAGCGTTTCAACAATTACAATATCTGAACCTCCTTTGCTTTCTGCTTCCATAGTACAAACAAATGTTAAATGTACAAGCGGAGCTACGGGTTCGGCTAATCTGTCGGTCATTGGCGGCATACCTGGCTATTCATTCTTATGGAACACGGGAGTTACTTCGGCTTCGCTCAGTGTCATTTCCGCCGGAACATATACTGTTACAGTATCGGATGCTAATTTATGCACGAGTACCGCTAATGCAATTATTACCGAGCCCGTGGCTTTAATATCTGGAATTTCCTGCACTAATATAAAATGCAAAGGCGGCTCTACCGGAAGTATTGATTTGACGATAAGCGGAGGTGTTTTTCCTTATACATACCAATGGTATTCCGGTCAGACAAATGAGGATTTGAATAATATTCCCGCAGGCGCTTATAACATCACGGTTACTGATGCTAATTTATGTACAACTGCTAATTCAATTACAGTTTTTGAACCGCAAAATTTCCTGACCGCAAGCATTACAGGAGTTAATGTTGATTGTTACGGGAATCATACCGGCTTTGCTAATTTATCCGTTACCGGAGGAACGCCTGATTATTCTTATATCTGGAGTACGGGTGAAACAACACAGGATATAGATAACCTTCCGGCTGCAAGCTATAATGTTACTGTAGTTGATGCAAATCAATGCTATACATCGTCAACTATTAATATTCTGCAGCCCGCACTGTTGAGCACGGCGCTCTTCAAAACCGATGTCAGTTGTTTCAACGGTTCGGATGGAGATGTTTATTTATCGGTTACAGGCGGTACCGGTCCGTATTCATATTACTGGACCAGCGGACAAACAGCCGAAGATTTAATGAATATAACCGCAGGAACTTATATGGTAACTGTTACGGATGTCAATTCCTGTCAGAAAATCACTGCAATAAGCGTTGCCCAACCTGATAATCTCGTTGCTGAAATAACCGGAGCAAATGTAACCTGTAAAGGCGGAAATAACGGTTCAATCAATCTGACTGTAACCGGAGGAACTCCCGCTTATACATATCAATGGAGCAACGGACAGCTCACTGAAGATTTGTACAATATCGCTGCAGGTACATATATAATTACCATAACTGATGCACATAGTTGTACAACTACAAGCCAATACACAATTTACGAACCTGTTTCCGCTTTAGCTTCATCAATATCGCCCACACATGTAAAATGCAATGGCGGCTCCGATGGTGCTGCAAATCTGACTGTTTCCGGCGGAACTCCTTCATATAATTATTTATGGAATTATGGACAAACCTCACAGGATATAGCAAGCATACCGGCAGGGTATTATGAAGTGACAATAACCGATGCCAATTCCTGCACTTCGGTATCTACTGTAACAATTACGCAACCGGACCCAATAATGCTCATTCCATTCAGCAATAATTCAACATGCGGTGTAGCAAATGGTTTGGCATCAGTAACCGTATCAGGAGGCACTCCACCATATTCGTATTATTGGTCGAACGGAAGCTTCCAACCGACAATTACAGGAATATTTGCCGGAGCTTATTCGGTAACAATTACCGATGCCAATAATTGTAAAAATTCGGTTATTATCAATGTCAATGATGAAGGATCACCAACATCCTTTATTTCTTATGTTACAGATGTTACATGTTATGGTTATTCCGATGGAACTGCAACAGTTTCGGCAACAGGCGGAACTCCACCATATACATATTTATGGAACAACGGGGAAAGTACAGACGCCCTACAGGGCGTCTCTGCCGGAACTTATATCGTTTCCGTTACCGATGCCAATAATTGTTTATCTTCAACATATACAATAGTCGTTGAACCGGAGCTAATTACTATCAATACAACAATTACAAACGTCAAATGTAAAGGTGGAAGCGATGGTAAAATTTTAATTACAATTGCCGGAGGTATTCCCGGTTATACTTATCAGTGGAGCTCGGGACAAACAAATGAGGATATTTATAACATTACAGCAGGGATCTATACAATAACCATAACCGATCAAAATTTATGCACATTATCGTCCACAGTGACAGTATCAGAACCATTATATGATTTATCACTAACTTTTATCAAATCGGATGTTGGCTGTTATGGAGGAAATAATGGTTTGATAAATTTATCTGTAACAGGTGGAACATCCCCTTATAGTTATATATGGAATTATGGTCAGACATCGCAGGATTTGGCGAATTTAACAGCAAATGAATATGAAGTAACCGTTACCGATTCGCATTTATGTACAGCTTATGAATCCGTGACTATCACCGAACCATCAATAATTTTGGCAAATTCAGCAGTAACAAATGCCTTATGCAATGGAAGCGCCGACGGCTCAATTAGTCTTACAGTAACCGGCGGAACGCCTTCATATTCGTATTTATGGAACAATGGAAGCAATACGGCTAATATTTCTAATCTGATTGCAGGTATTTATATTGTAACAATTACTGATGCAAACGGATGCACCGCTGTCAAAAGTATAAATGTAAATCAACCGGCTTTATTAATTGCCGTATTATCCGGAACAGATATAAGTTGTAATTCAGGTAATGACGGGGAAATAAATATGACAGTGACAGGTGGTACACCGAATTATTCTTATTCATGGAATACCGGTGATAATTCGGAAGATTTGTATAATCTTTATCCGGGCTCTTACACAGTTACGGTCACCGATTCACATAATTGTACAACAACTACTTCGATAATAATTGAGGAGCCATCATCTTCCCTTTCAACAGAAATTTATCAAACCGATGTACATTGTTACGGCAGCTCGGATGGAACTGTTGATTTGAATGTATCCGGCGGTACTCCTAATTATTCATATTTATGGAATACCGGTCAAACTTGCCAGGATTTAATTAATATTTTGGCAGGTGTTTATGAAGTCACAATTACCGATGCTTCCGGCTGTATTACTTCCGAATCAATTATGGTTTCAGAGCCTGAAATAATAAATATTTCACCGGATATTACATTGTCAACTTGTGGTAATTCCGACGGAGCGGCAGCAATTACAGTTACAGGCGGTACGGCGCCTTATCAATATTTATGGTCAACGGGTGGCATCATGCCGGTAATTGAAAATATTCCAACAGCCGCTTATTCCGTTACTGTTACCGATGCAAATAATTGCGCCAGAAGCTTAACAATTAATGTTAATGATGAAAACGGTCCGGATATTGATATAACAACGACGAACGTTTCGTGTCATAATTTTGCCGATGGTAATGCACTGGCTATACCTTCCGGGGGAACGGCGCCTTACACTTTTATATGGAGCACCGGTGATACAACAGCTTTTATATCCGGGTTATCAGGTTGTATATTAAATGTGACCGTTACCGATTCACTTGGCTGCTCTTCAAATAAAGAAGAAATAATTTATGAACCCGATGTGCTGACATTAGATTACGAGGTGACAAATGTTATGTGTAAAGGTGATTCAACCGGTGAGATAGATCTCACCATCACTGGTGGAACGCCGAATTATGCATATCAATGGAGCAGCGGCCAAACCTGGCAGGATTTAATCTGTCTGCCGGCAGGAACTTATATTGTCACTGTCACCGATACAAATATGTGTGTAACAGGTCAATTGATACGGATAGAAGAACCGCTTGATTCTTTAACAATTTCGTTGACAAGCATAAATATTGATTGCTATGGTAATACGACCGGTTCGATTGATGTTACGGTTACCGGTGGTACGCCGTTGTACAGCTATATATGGAATTACGGACAAATAAGCGAAGATTTAAGCAATATCGGGGCGGGGCAATATGAAATTACCGTAACCGATGCCAATATGTGCATCATTGTTGATTCGGTTGATTTAACCGGGCCTGAACAATTGCTTCTTAATATCACTTCAACAGATGTTAATTGTAAGGGAGGAAGCGATGGTTCAATAAATCTAACTGTCAATGGAGGTTCGCCTTCATATTCTTATTTATGGAATTACGGACAAACCACTGAAGACTTAAATACCCTATCCGCAGGAATTTATGAAATTACTGTAACAGATACGAATTTATGTATTGCAAATTCTTTGGTAATTATATCTGAACCGCAATATACATTGACCGCCAATATAGCCGGAACCGATGTATTGTGCTTTGGCGGAGCGACCGGTATGGCTAACCTGATTATTTCAGGCGGCACTCCAAATTATAGTTATGTATGGAATACGGGGGAGACAAGTGAAGATATAGGTAATTTAAGCGGGGGAGAATATTGGGTAGTTATTACCGATACCAATTCATGTAAAGATACTTGTACCGTTGTGCTCAATGAACCGGAATCGGCGCTTGAAAGTGATATCTCACCCAAAAATATTTCCTGTTATAATGGTACAGATGGTGCGGTTAATTTAACGGTTCAAGGTGGTACACCAGGATATTCGCAGTTGTGGAGCAACGGCAGCACTGCCGAAGATTTGTTGAATGTCCAGGCAGGTGCCTATTCTGTGACAATAGTAGATGCAAACGGGTGTTCCGTCACCGATACCGTCACCTTGAATCAACCCCCGGAAATTATTCTGAACATCAGCAGCACGCAACTGAAGTGCTTTGGCGATAGCGATGGAAGCGCACAGGTCTCTGTTTCGGGCGGAACCCCTGACTACACATATTTATGGAACTATGGACAGTCTACAGATTTTATTTCAAATTTAACCGCCGGCTTATATATCGTAACCGTGATAGACGATAATCAGTGCATAAAAAGCGGTTCAACAGTCATAACTTCACCTGCACAATTAGTTGGCAGCATAGTAGCAAGTGTTGATGCCAATTATGAGGAATGTAACGGATATATTGCAGTCGCTGCAGCAGGAGGCGTCATGCCATATTTCTATTTATGGCTTGTTTCGGGCGATACAAATTCTGCAATTTCAAATCTCTGCCCCGGAATTTACACGGTCAGCATTACCGATTTCAATAATTGCAGCACAATTTTAAGCGATACGCTTTTAAATATTTATCCACCGCCGATACTTAACTTTGATTCAACGGCTATTGAAGGCTGCCCTCCTCTGACTGTTAATTTTATTAATAATACACAACTGGCAGATTCCTATATCTGGTATTTTGGAGATGCAACAACCGATACGGCTAAAAATCCTGTTCATACATATAATTATCCGGGAATATACATTGTACAACTTAAAGCCACAGGACCGGGAGGCTCGACACTTTCAAATGAAAAAACAGTTACAGTCTATGACCGTCCGGATGCCTATTTTGGAATTGTTCCCACTACCGTTACCATGCTTGAAGAACCAATTCATTGCTATAATTTTTCTACTTATGGTTCAACATATTTGTGGAATTTCGGCGACAGCTCCACATCAACGGAATTTGAACCAATACATTACTACAACGATGAAGGAGTATATGATGTTTCTCTCTGGGTATGGTCGGAGCATAATTGCTTCGATTCACTGACAATAAAGAATGCAGTAACCGTAAATACTAATTGTGTTATGGTTGTTCCCGATGCATTTGTTCCGAATAAAGATAGAGCAAACAGCGGTTATTATACTGAACAGGAGTATTACAATAATGAAATATTTCATCCTGTGACAAGGAAAGTAATTGAATACCGTTTACAAATATTTAACCGCTGGGGCGAGCTGTTATTCGTCAGCGACGATATATTCCGTGGCTGGGATGGCTATTACCAGGGAAAGCTATGCCAGCAGGATGTTTATGTGTGGAAGATAACATGGAAATGTGATAATGGTGAAATTTATGAAAAAATCGGTGATGTTACGTTATATCATTAATATGAAAGAAATTTGGAAAGTAGAGACGTTGCATGCAACGTTTCTACTTTCCAAATTTCTTTCACATTAAAAAAAATACCATACAGTATGTATCGTTATATTAAAATATTAGTATTTTTTCTATTGGTAAGCACCAACCTTTTTGCCCAGGACCCACAATTTTCACAATTTTATGCAAATCCGCTTTATTTGGGTCCGTCGTTTGCGGGGACGACCGATGGCAGCCGTGTTGTTACAAGTTTTCGAGACCAATGGCCTAAAATACCAAGGGCTTTTATTACTTATTCCTTTTCTTATGACCAATATTTCAGGCGCTTCCGAAGCGGGACAGGTATATTATTTGTACGCGACCAGGCAGGAACCGGGCGGTTAAGCACTACAAGCCTGGGCTGGCAATATTNNNAATGTCGTGTCAAGCCGGGCTTACATTTCCTTTATACACAGCGGACATGTGATTATACAAGAAATACTTTTGTTGACCAGATTTCAATTCATGGAGTTAATTCTGCAACAACAGAATATTTTCCATATAAAAAAGTAGGATATTTAGATTGCTCAAGCTCCGTTGCTGTGCTTAGAGAAAATCAATGGTACGGCTTTTCGGTTGATCATCTGTTACAGCCCAACCAATCGTTCATGGAAAGTTCAGGCAGGGTTCCGATGAAGCTATCATTATTCGGGTCATATAAAATTGTTTTACATGGTAAAATAGGAAGGTATGACGAGGAAAGCCTGGCGATTGCCTGTCTTTATAGAATGCAAAAAAAATTCAAGCAATTCGATATAGCCGCTTACTGGTTAAGGTCGCCGTTTATTCTTGGTGCAAGCTACCGGGGACTTCCCGTTCCAAAAAACAAGGAATTAAATTACAGAAACATGGATGCTTTCATCTTTATGGTCGGCATAAAAACAGTCGAGCTGAGCGTTTTTTATACTTACGACTTCACTATATCGCGCCTGTTAAGTTCGACCAGCGGCTCTCACGAGGTTTCAATCATTTATCTGTTCAATCAGGAACCGCCATTGAAATTAAAGAAAAAGAGAAGCATTGTTTCTTGTCCGAAGTTTCAGATTATATAAACCTAACGTGGACGAGCCACAACCAAACAAATTAATAATGTCTTTACGAAATACGAATGGTACGAATATACGAAACGTACTTTTATTCGTAAATTCGTAATTATTCGTATTTCGTAAAATATTCTGCCAAAATATGTCAAAATTTGAAATGTTAGACACTAAAATGCCTTTTAAAGTTAATAACTATGTAATTTAGTCAGCGCTATATTGAAAGCTTCAAATATTTTTCTCTGTATTAATATTCTATTGTTAACACATTAGTCGCCACAGATTACACAGATTATCAAGAAATTATTTATTATAAATCTGTGAAATCTGTGGCTAATTTTGATTTTATGGACAGACACTAATTATTTTTTCTTGGTATTATTAGAATAAATTCACTGTCGGTTTCTTTGAAGTCAACTTCTTTTTTAATGTGTTCTTGTATCAATTTAATGATTCTCATAACGCCACTTCCTAAATCTGTTACCATCCTCATTTTAACAAGTAAATTATAAATCGTTGGATTTCTCAAAATATGAGAACCACCCACTTTAATACTATCTATTGTAACTGTATTAGGAAGTTTACCAGGACTATGGACTTCAATTCTATCGGAAAAAATAATAATTCTAATCGGTGAGTTAATTGTGTAATCTCTGTGTGCTACGGCATTTAATACAGATTCTCTCATAGATTCAAAGGGAATTTCAAATTTTATTTCAGGTTCAAAATTTTTTATCTCGTGCTTTTCTTTCAGGTAGATTTTTAAAAATTTTTCTGTGTCTTCTAACATTTGAGGTATTGTACCGGTAATCTCTTTTTTATCATCAGGCGCAATGGATAAGTCGTTGCCATTGATAAAAGCGCAGATAATTCTTGCCTCGGGCAAAAATTTCTGGGGTGCGCCACAAAAAAATAAAATACCTGTAACAGTAGGTGTGTTATCAATTGCTATCAAGTGAAAATTTTTAAGATAATTCTTAATTTCATCATCATTATTAACAGTAACATAAAGTGCATCCTTTAAGAAAATTTTAAATCGGTTAATATCCATATCAGATATACCAGAACGGCTAACAGCTAATTCATCATAATAAAGACTTTCTGATGCCTGAAATATTCTTAGCAACTCTTCTCTGGAAGCCTGGCGACACCGATTGGATGCTCTTACATAATAATTACCGCTTTTGGTTCGGTATGGACGCTGACTACCCTTGGGCACATTAACTATAACAATAGTTTTGTTATCTATCTGTGCTGTTTCCTGTAAAATAGATATCGGATTTTCACAGCGATTAATAGCCACATCATCTATTTTTAACATTATCTTGTCTGTATCGCTAACACCCTTTGTATTCCCGTTATTATCTATACCTACTAAGATTCTGCCTCCATCGGTATTGGCAAAGCAAACCAATATTTTTGCTAAATCTTCGTTAGATATGTTTTCTTCCTTGAACTCTAAATGATAACCTTCTCCGCGGGCTATCAATTCTTTTATTTCTAATTCATTCATAGTTATACTCCATATTTTTCTATTCTCCGCCGGAAGGCTTCATCACCACCTTCCATTATAGATTTAATATTATCTGTAATAGTTTTTTTATCAATAGAACCATAATCAGCCATTCTGCAGGTTTCGCTTGATGCATCTAAAATGATGGTCTGATCTGCATCTCCAAGCACAGGTATGTTGGCATTATGAGTTACTAAAATTATCTGTCTTTTGTTTTTTATTTCTCTTAATATCTTTACAACATCTTCGTAAATAAACCTATTGTCTAAATCTTCTTCCGGCTGGTCAATAATCAAGATGCGGTCGTCCTGTGCAAATAAAAGTATCAACAAAGCAGTTGCTTTCTGTCCGGCAGAGAGTTTGGATAGTTCGCTGTAACCATCACCAACTTTTAGTTTGATTATAATTTTATCATCCGGAAAAATCATTTCCAGTTTATATAATTTTTCTTTTTCACTGAACCAGTTTATTATTTTACTAGCCATTGCATCAGTAAGGCTAAATAATTCCTTTATTTTTTCAATACCTTCAGCAATCGCTTTGGATAATTCAATTCCATCTATGTTGGCTTTCTCTCCCTCAATGATGTTATCAATAGCCTCCCTGGAAACTCCGGAACCGCTTAATAGATTTTTGAAAGATTCTTTAAATTCGCTTCGGATGGCAAGGTAAAGCACTTCCATCTGAATTCTGCCAGCTAATTTTTCGTTTAATTTTTCTATCTTGTTTTTTCTTACGGTAAATAACTGATGACGTTTTTCTTTAATCACTGATTTTATTTTTTCCCGCTCCTTTTGTAAATTTTTAATTTGTTCATTAATTTTTTCATATTCTTTCAATAATGGTTCTAACGTTGTTTTATCTTTAATCAGTGCCTCATATCTATCTGGGGCTAATCCTTTCAATGATAATTCTTTTTTTATTTCATTAATTTCGGTTTCGTAAGTTTTCTTGCGTTCCTGCCATTTGTTTATTATCAAATTAAAATTGTCCAGATATTTTTTTGTTTTTTGAGTAAAATCATTTTTCAAATTTTCCAGATAAAAATTAAACTCTGATAACGAACCTGATGCTTCGACAAGGATACTTTTTTCAATGCTTTTGCCATTACTTAGTAAATTAGCTTCACTTTTTAAGACACTTACAGATTCTTCAAATTTTTCTTTTAGTTCTTCTATCTGCTTTTTGAATTCTTTGTAAGAACGATTAATGCTTTTATCATCTTCTATCAAAGCAGTGTGCTTTGCCATTTTTTCTACAACACCAAGTTCCTGAAAGGTTTTGATGTGCTCATTGATAATTTTTATTTTTTGTTCGATTTCTTCTTTTTGATGTATTTTTTTCTCCAGTTGTAAAAGCAGTGTTGCATTTTCTTCTAATTTTAAAAGTAATTTTTTTAATTCATTAAATTCTTTTTTTATTTCATCCCCGATTAATTCATCAATCAATGAAAGCTGAAACATATCGTCTAATGACAGTGCATACAATTCTTTTTGGCCAAGTAATAAAGGAGTTTTTCCTTCAAATAGTTCTGTAGGTGGAATATCTCTGTCTTCTACTTCAGGCGACTGGCCAATAATTCGTTTAATCTTATAACGTTGTTGCGTGTTACCGAATACTCTTTCTACAATAAGTTCCATTTTACCGCCGCTTCCTACAACACTTTTTACAAAGTCTTCTCTGAAACTTTTTTCGGAGTAAACAGGAAGGTCTAAACAATATCTTATGGTTTCTACAATTGCAGATTTTCCAACTCCTCTTCCTCCAATAAGTGTGTTTAAATCCTTGTTGAATTTAATATCTATATCTTTCAGAAATCTACTTCCTTCAACTTTTACTGAAATAATCCTATCTTTTTTAGAATCGGGCTTTGTATAAATATTTACCCGTAATGACGGGTCGTGTAAAGTAATTTTAAAAGCATTTACCGAGACACTGCTTAGTTTCAAGAATGTGCATCTTGTCTTATCATCTCTTTTTTTACAGCCAATCTCATCAATGTTTTTGGGGTCCGTGTTTTCTATAATTGCAAGATTTTCCCACCAGGATTTGTTAATTATTCCTGTTGAATTAAGCTTGTTCTTGTTTTCATCACTTATATATTCTATTGCATCTGCCAGTTTAATTAATTCGGCTGCTTCTTTGGGTTGAAATTCTTTGATAAGTCCGTTTTTATCTTCAGGGTGTGGAAAAATAATAAGAGTCTGAAATGTATTTTTAATATTATTTAATACTTCAGGTAAATTTGTTTTAAGAGTAATGTCTCTATGACTTCGGTCAGCATTTATTAATGGTTTGTGAGGTTCTTTATCCAGTGACTGAATATAACGATTAATCGAATCAATATCCTGGTTGTAATCAAAAATTAAGAGTACATGCAAACCCCTGCCAGAAGTTATAGAAAACTCTATTCCGGGAAATATAAAAATGTCCTCATTTTCAGCTTCCTTTTGAAACGATTTAAACCATTCTTTACGGATTTGCTGATAGTCAGTTATTGCACCTATTTGAATTTGTGTCTCCTTCAGTTTAGCGATATAATCTTTTACAAGTCGTTCTAATTCATTATTAGAATTTAAGTTAAATCCTGATGGTAAAGTAAATGAATGTACTAATGGTGAATGCAAATGAAAATCTGCCTTTATCCAGTTGGCGCCATCAGGAAATAAATTATTTAATTTTTGATTGTTCATTTTTTACCTCTTTTTACTTAACACCGCCAAATTAATGATTTTTGGTCATAAATAAATATTTTTTTTGCAAATTTAATTATTTTCCTTCTATTATTTTCCCTTCCACAATTTTTATTTCGTCTTCGGTCAAATCATACAATTTATAAACCATATTATCAATCCGGTGTTCGTATTCTTTGACCTTTGCCTGTTTTTCTTCGTTTTGGAGATAGTCATTGGATTGGGTGATAGTGAGGATTTGGTCAACGAGGGTGATGAAGGGTTTTTGTTCACTCAAAGAAATTTTCTTAATTGGAAATTCAATCACTGTTTCATACTTCAAAGTATATGCTCCGCCTGCTGTCATAATTCCAATAAAGCCAAAATAAAATTCCATCAATTTGCTATTCATCAAGGCAAGTAAATATTTTATTGGAATCTCTTTAGAAGTAAGAATGTAGCCATTGCTTGGTAAAAAATTCTTTTCATTGTCATAAGCAAAAGTCCATTTATCAGATGTTAAGCCCCAAATAATTTTTTCTTTTTCAAATTCAGAATAGTATTTACAAGCCCTCAGATTCCAATAATTAACACCTTGGTCTGCTCTAACTTCAAGTTCTTGTTTGAAAGAATTGAGATGTTTTAAAATTGATGGGTATTCTTTTTTGATGTTAGTATCAAAACCTGTTTGTAAAAGGTAGGTATCACTTTTATTGAAAATCCATTTTCTAATATTTCTTCCTTGCAAAAGGGGTTTAATGATTTCTTTATTTGTCTTATCTTCTTTGATTAACTCTTTTCTTTTTTCATCATCAATAATAAACGCAGGATTATAGACAGTAGTAACGCCTCTGAAAATTTTTACAGTTCCGGTTTCATTTAATGTTATAGAATCTTTTTCAATTTTTACTTTTAGAGAAAGATTTGTTTCATTTTCTAATTGCCAAATCTTTTCGCTTAATCCATTTTGAGATAAGAAGAATTTATTTTGTTCAACAAAAGATGCTACATCAGAGAAGTCGGTTAATGTGTCATTTGCAAAAGCAATTTTTACTTTGTTATCAGCAGCTTTAATTTTTGAAATTGAAAAAATACAACTTGCAACCAATGCCTCAAATACATGAACATCAGTGAAATCAATAATCTCATTAATCTTGAACCCGGTAAAATATTTTCTAAGATTTTCACCATAACTTGTTTTGATAAACTTATTGGAGCTAATAAAAGTAAGAACACCCTTGTCTCTTAATATATTCATTCCTTTTTCATAAAAATAAACGTATAAATCTGCTGTGCCTGAATAAGTGCTATAAAATTTACGAAGCGTCTGACTAATATCTTTTAATTTCTTTGCCTCAACATACGGCGGATTAGCAATCACCACATCAAATCCTTTTTTTTCGTGAAATACTTCTGAAAAATATGTTTTATAATCAAATATAATATCACCTACCATACTTGAGTATTGTTTGGCTTCATCAACGAGTTTTTTAAACTTTGTATCAATTTGAGCTTTTAACTCTTTTTTTGTAGTAACTGATATCTCATTAAAATACTGTCGTTTCAATTCTTCAATTTCACTTACAACTTGCACATTTTTTACCACGGTATCTGGAAAATTCAACAGTGAATTTCCGCAGATAATCTTATAATCCAGATTTGGCAGGGGTTTGATGGTGCGGTAGTCTTCCTCATCCACCACCAAAGACAGCCATAGGCGGAGTTTTGCAATCTCTACAGCCCCTGAATCAATATCCACACCATAAAGAGAATTCTGGATGCAATCGCGTTTGAAGTAATACACTGTCCTGTCGGGTTCTTTAATAAAATCAGAAAGCACATTTCTTGCTTTGACAATTTCGCTCATCATACCCACAGGAAACGCTCCTGAGCCAATAGCCGGGTCGCATACTTTAATATTGGCAAGTTTTTCGTCAATAAGTTTAGCGTTGGTGCGGATGCTTTCTGGAAGTTTGTAAGAGTAGGTGTCTGTTTCCCTGCCTTTGGCTTCCACCATTGCTTCATTTTCGCCTACCTGCTCTCCGTATTTGATAATGGTTTCAATGTTTTCTTTTGATATCACGGGATTTGAATTTAGCTCTATTGTTAAATCCAATTGCCCCCTTTTGCCCTCATTACCGAAAATGTCGAACTGTTCATCGCCGAGTTTTTTATATGCGACAATTCCATCATTCAATTCCGTATGCAGATAGTTGATGAGGCTCTGCTGGCACATATAGTGGACTATTTCACGGGGCGTGTAGTAGGTGCCTTTGGATTTGCGGTCTTTAACTTCAAGCAGGTTTTCAAAGACTTTACCGAGCATCTCAGGGTCAACAGCGACTTCCTTTTCAAGCGGTTCATCTTCTTTTACAGTAAAGTTGTAGCGATCAAAGATATCAAGGATACCGTTGCCTGTATCGCCTTCTTTAGTCTTGTAAGTGTTGGAAAAAAGTTCGTTTGGAAAGAGAATATCTGTAAGCACCCAGTCATAATCATTGATAGGGTCAAACAATCCCCCATTTAAAAATGGAATTTTACATTTGAAGTGGCTATAATAATGGCCATCATATGTTCTGTCATTACGTAATGCCTCATAAAACAGCGGTTCTAATATGTCATCAAAAAAGTTATCATAATCAGCATGCTTTTTATCAAATAGTTCACGTAAAAATTGTTTTGAACCGGTTCCCCAATCAGCATCGCGTTTGACCCCAAACCATCCCTTTTTCTGCAAGAAGTAAAAAAAGACAATCTGACCTAAAAGCTTTTTAGAAAAATCAACGGTATTGACGCCTTTGATTTCAAAATCAGATTTAATTTTTTCGTCTGTTTCTACAATTTTATCCAGATATTCCTTTGTTTTCCAAAATAGTTCGCGATACTTTTCAAAAAATTCTTTGGTAACTTTTTCAATATTGAAGGCAGATTCAAGTTGGGCGAGTGTGGGGCTATGCTCATCATCTTCTAATATTGGTACAAGCTGGCTCTGAGCGGTATGACTTTTTTCATTTTTGCCAACGAGAAACGACCATCTTCTTGCAGGTGTAAATTCTTCTTTGACTTTAATTCTACCGTCTTGTTTTTCTTCAAACTTGTAGTCCATTTTTACAAGAGAGAATCGCCAGTCATCTTCATCAGGAGAGACAAAAGCCACCAGTGCAGCGTCTTTCAATTTACCACCACGACTACCGTTTAGATACCGGGCAATAAAATTCCTCTGCATAGTTCGTGCTCGTTCAAGGGAAGTTTCTTTTTTCAGCTTACAAATAAGAATATCAATTTCATTTTCTCCAGCAGTATATTTTCCGATGCGTTCAAGCGTGCTTATGTATTGTTCATATGCGTCAGGAATAAGATTTCCTCTGTAGGAAAATGAAGCTTCCTCAACAGAATTAAAAAGGTTTTTAATAAAATGAATGAATTTGTCTTTATCAAAAGAGTTTTCAAAAGTTTCTTGTATAATTTGTCGGGCTTGATTTTTATCCATAATTATTTGTCAGGTAATTTTTTGGTTTTTTCAGATTGCTTTAAGAAATTATCTTTCCTTTAAATAAAGCAATTTTTGTTGTTTCCATATTATCCTCCTTTTAAATATAAAGATAGAATAACTTCACGTTTGCCAGATGTAAGAGTATTTTGCTCAGCATAATGCGATTCTAAAAGGCGCTCCGGTATATGCATTTGAAGAATTGCTAGAACTTTAAATGGATTTATTAAATCCTGTTCGAGATTTTCTAATGCTTTTAGTGTTTCTTTGGTTGTTTGTTTGGGCAAACCACCTTCTTCAAGCTGAGTTATGACTTTTTTTAAATACAGTTCTTGCTCTTCAGTTAATTGCCGGGTATTTTTTAATGTGGCTTTTAGTATCCTTAAGATGCTTACCGCACTGTCACGACCTCGTCTTTTTTCCGGCTGGTGCAATTCATCGGTTGTTGAAAATATAAATGCCTGCTT
>JACQWN010000503.1 GCA_016209245.1 Bacteroidia bacterium | reverse complement strand
CTTTAACACTTTAACACTTTTCATTTCTTGCACAATTTTTACAACCTCAACAGCTTCCTTTACATCATGCACCCTGAGAATATCAGCCCCTTTGAGCAATGCAACTGTATTAAGAACAGTTGTTCCGTTTAACGCTTCATTTTGACTGATATTTAATAATTTATATATCATTGATTTCCTGGAAACCCCCACCAGAAGCGGCACTTGCAAAAATCTAAAAGATTCCAGATGTTTCATTATTGTATAATTATGTTCCAGAGTCTTGCCAAAGCCGAATCCCGGGTCAATAATAATATCCTTTACTCCAAGCATATTAAGCTTATTTATTTTTTCAGCAAAATAGCGCAGTATATCTTTTATAACATTGTCATACACAGGATTTGCCTGCATATTTTGCGGCGTGCCTTTAATGTGCATAATGATATACGGAACCCGAAGCTGTGCAACGGCAGAAAACATATCTTCATCCATTGTGCCACCCGATATATCGTTAATAATACACTCACCCGCTTCACCGATAACTTTTCGTGCTACTGCCGACCGAAAAGTATCAATAGAAATGATTGCTCCGGAAAAATGCTTACGAACAGCTTTGACTGCCGGCAATAATTTATTCATTTCATCATTTTCCGATATTGTCATAGAGCCGGGGCGTGTTGAACATGCACCTATGTCAATAATACCGCCTCCTTCAAGCAAAATTTGCTCAGCTCTTTTTAATATTGCATTTTCTGTTTCATACCTTCCACCATCATAAAAAGAATCCGGAGTAATATTTATTATTCCCATTACTAATGGCAGCGATAAATCAACTAATCCGCCTTGATATACAATAAATTTATGTTTTCGAAATGGATTAAACTCTATATCCATATATGATTTATTCATTACTGTTTAGCATATAATAGTACACTGATTAATTAAGATAATTATGATTGTTTATGATATTTGTACTCTTCAGTAAGTACCCTACGCTTGAACTGTGGCTCTTTGCCAAAGTTCAGCAGAACTCCAACCTCAAAATTTGTTGCTCTTAAGTAATTTACTAATTGTGCTTCATGTTCTTTAATTATGTTTTCTGCAGCTTTTATCTCAATTATAACACAATTATTTACAATAATATCGGCAAAATATAATCCTACTTTTTCTCCGTCATAAAATACTTCAATAGGAACTTGATTTGCTACTATCAACCCTAACTTTTTCAACTCTATTATAAGTGCATTTTCGTAAACTTTTTCCAGAAAACCAAAGCCCAAAGTATTATAAACGTTAAAGAATGCCTTAATTATCAGATTAGTAATGTCTGAGTGTAAATAATTTGTATTCATAATCATCATAATAAATCATAATCATCTTAAAATATCAGTGTACTATGCATTTCTATGCTAAACAGAAATAATTTTTCATTTTTAAAAGCAAAAATATATAATTTTCGTATCTTTACAATTATAAATATTTTGTTATAACTTTGATAATAAAACACAATGCTTAATATTTTCAAACAATATATCAAAGCCAATAACCTCTTTAACAATACAAACCGTCTTCTTATAGCCGTCAGCGGAGGCATTGATTCTGTTGTGCTATTGGATTTAATTGTAAAAGCAGGGTTTAAGACAGGTATTGCACATTGTAATTTTAAGATCCGGAGTAAAGAATCCGACCATGATGAAAAATTCGTTCGTAATCTTGCAAAAAAGTATGGATTGCCTGTATATATAAATCATTTCAATACAAAAAAATATGCAAAAGAAAAAGGCATATCTGTTCAAATGGCAGCACGAGAGCTTCGATATGAATGGTTTGAACAAATAAGACAAGAAAAAAACTTTGATTATATTGTTATTGCTCATAACCGTGATGATGTTGCTGAAACTTTTTTATTAAATCTCGCACGAGGAACTGGAATAAGAGGTTTAACAGGTATAAAAAATAAATCAGGTAAAATCGTCCGGCCTTTATTGTTTTCTACAAGGAAAGAAATCGAAAAATACTGCCGTTTTAACAATCTCTCATACAGGGAAGATTCGAGCAATAAATCGGAAAAATATTCTCGTAACCTGGTAAGACATAAAATTATTCCGTTATTCAATAAGCTAAATCCCGATTTCAGCAATACTATTATTAAAAACAGTGAACATCTTAGCGAAATTCAACAAATATTTAATAACACTATAACAGAAAAATTACATAAAACCTTTATTACAAATGACAATAATATTTTTGAAATAAATATTCCGAAAATCAGAGCACTCCAGCCACTGCAAACTTATCTTTTTGAATTTCTTCGTCTCTATAATTTTACAAGCAGTGTAACAGAGAAAATTATTAAGTCGCTCGACAGCCAAGCCGGAAAGCTATTTTATTCGCCAACTCATCGCCTTATTAAGGACAGAAAAAATTTAATTATCCATCCTATTGTACAAAATAATAATATAAGATTTTTTATCGAAAAGGATACTGCAAATATTGAATTTCCTCTTCATCTGTCAATTAAACGGGTTTCATTCAGACAAAATTTTTCGATACCCCCCGAACCTGCTATTGCCTGTTTAGATGAAGATAAAATTATTTATCCGCTGATATTGCGTCACTGGCGTTCCGGCGATTATTTCCTTCCGTTTGGGATAAAAGGAAAAAAGAAGCTAAGCGATTTCTTTACCGATTTGAAGCTGTCTGTATTTGAGAAAGAAAATATCTGGATTCTGGAAACTGGAGACAAAATTGTATGGATAGTCGGACATCGAATTGATAATCGGTTCAGAATAAGTTCCGGAACAAAAAATATTTTGAAAATTACAAATATTAAATAAATATGCTACCTGTAAATATTAATTCGAATATCGCACATGACGTTATTGCACATCGCCTTGAAGCATTGGGAGCGCAGGTTGAACAGTTTGCCATATATGAAAATATCCCTCCGAAATGAAGACAAGAAGCATTTTTATTCTGGCATTTTTAATTTGTACATGCTTTAGCGTGCAAGCGAAAAACGATAGCACCTTTTAGAAATTAACTCGTACAACCTGCTTTTTCAAACTTCTGTTAAAAAATATTATACCCATTGCGAAAATATCAATTGAAAGAGTTACTTTGGCATTGTTGCTTATTTCAAACCATGCCTGTTCCATTTCTGATGAGCAATGAATATCATCAAAAACAAAAATACTTTGTTCAGTAATTTTTTCAAGGCACTGTTCAAAATATTCAAGAGTTGGAGTTTTGCGGTGATTGCCGTCGAAAAAGATAAAATCGGCAGCGGGGATAGTTTTTAATACCGCCGGTAGTTGCTCTTCGAAAGAACCTGTATAAAGCTTAACATTTACAATATTCAGTGATGAAAATATTTTACCGGCAATATTTGCAGTTTCGCTGCATCCTTCAATTGTATAAAGTTGAGCTTGCCAATTCCCTAATGCCAGATACGAAGCGGTAATTCCCACAGATGTTCCAAGCTCAATAACGGATGCCGGCTTGAAATAATGAACTATACGGAAAAGCAGTTGTGCATATTTTCTACTTTTTACCGAATACCTGATAATATCACGAATTTTACGTTGCTTCGATTTCATTTTTACAGAACCCACTCCTAAATCATTAACGATAATTTCTTTTTTTGAATGGGATAATTCCTCCCTTATATTTTCGACAAGTGAATATTCGGGATAAGTGCTTTTATCAAGAAAAAAATCTGCGATTAATTTATTTATAAACGGGGAATTAGAGCGGTATTTAAAGGCGTTTTCTGTTAATAATTTATATTTCAAATATTTAAAGGAATAACTCATTTTTTAAGTATAAATACTATTTTTGCATAAATAACAGTTTTATTAATGACGTTCAAAGCTAATTAAAAAATGAATATTAGAAAGATTTGGAAAGTAGAGACGTTGCATGCAACGTCTCTACTTTCCAAAAAACATTTAAAATTCAGCATATTAATAATACTTCTCAATTATGGATTAATGTCTTATGCATTTTCTCAGGGCAAGACTATAAATGATGAGAAATTCAAGATTCGGACGATAGTTCTCGATGCAGGGCATGGAGGAAAAGATCCGGGGGCTGTTTGCAAAAAAGGGTATGAAAAAGATATCGCTCTTAATATTGTTTTGGCTCTTGGTCATTATATTGATAGTCTGACAGATGATATTAATGTAATTTATACTCGCAAAACCGATGAATTTGTTGAATTACATAAACGTGCACAGATGGCAAATTCAAATAAGGCAGACCTGTTTGTATCCGTTCATGTCAATGCAAATAAAAGTAATGCCCCGTTCGGAGCGGAAACATATGTAATGGGAGTACATTTATCGGAGGAAAATCTGAATGTTGCAAAGATGGAAAATTCGGTAATTCTAAAAGAAGATGATTATCAAAAACAATATGAAGGATTTGATCCTAATTCTTCCGAGGGTTACATAATTTTTTCCCTTCTGCAGAATATTTATCTTGAACAAAGTCTTGCCTTTGCCACAAAAGTGCAAAAACAATTCAAAGAGTCGGCACACAGAACCGACAGGGGTATAAAACAAGCCGGATTTCTTGTATTATGGAAGACGACAATGCCAAGTGTCCTGATT
>JACQWN010000401.1 GCA_016209245.1 Bacteroidia bacterium | reverse complement strand
TGCTGCATATCAATAATTACATATTGCCCGTTAATTTTACAGCGGAAATCAAATTCAACGGCGGTTGAAGCGTCTGTTATTTTATGCCGTAATGTAAGCATCTCAATTGTTTCGATATCGGTGTCAAAGAAATCTTCAAGGAATCTTTTAGTAATAGTAGTTTCTTTGAATACCTTTTTAAAATATCTGTCGTAATTTAACGGGGCTAAATACATATTATTTTTAATTAAAAAACGCTTTAAGCAACGCTCTTATGAATATATTTTAGATTCTATCCCGCAGTGCGGGATTTCACTTTGTTCAACATATTTATTCGTTTTTTATAATTGAGACTGCAAATATACAAAATAATTTTTTACACAATTATTCCTGGTTTTCGATTTCTTTTTTGGATAAGTCAGTTAATACTAAAGCTTTGTTTCTCAACAATCTTTTCAAAGCCCAGTCAAATCTAATAAGATTTTTCATTTTCAATTCTTTAAATCAGAAACAAAAGTACAAAAATTTTATTTCAAAATAAAATAATATTGCGGGTGGTAAAATTTGCTCTTTTCGTATAGTTCGACAGGCTCACCACAGGTTTTCGTGCGTACTTCGGTGGGATAATAATTTTAGTATAAAAAATAACCTGAATAATTATAAAAATTCAACATATTTTTTGTAAAATTGCTCCGTTAATTAGTGCGTGTCCATAAAGTCATGTTATTATAAAATTTAGAATTAAAAATTAGGATTAACGATTTGAATTTCAGTACATTAATTCCTAATTCCTAATTCCTAATTCCTAACGTGGACAAGCCACAAACAAAAAAAGGAATATTGCCACAGATTACACAGATTTTATAAATTCATTTTTTCTTTAATCTGCGTTAATCTGTGCAATCTGTGGCATTTTTTTTAATATTTTGCCAAAAAGTGTAAAGATATTTTTATTAAGGTACTAAATCATAAATCCTAAATAAAAAATATGGAAGCAAAAAAATACATTCCGAAAAATCATATACGTATCGTTACAGCGACTTCACTTTTCGACGGACATGATGCTGCAATAAACATTATGAGGCGTATTATGCAGGTGACTGGTGCCGAGGTTATTCATCTCGGGCATAACCGTTCGGTGCTGGAAATTGTGAATTGCGCCATACAGGAAGATGTCCACGCAATTTCTGTAACTTGTTACCAGGGCGGACATATTGAATTTTTTAAATACATGTACGATTTGTTACAGGAAAATGGTTGCGGGCATATCCGCATTTTCGGCGGCGGCGGCGGTGTAATTCTTCCCGATGAACAAAAAGAGCTGCACGAATACGGAATAACACGCATATATTCACCCGACGACGGCCGTGCTATGGGACTGCAGGGAATGATTAACGACTTGCTTGAAAAATCGGATTTTCCTATTGGAAAAGTTCACAAAATTGATTTTAAAAAGCTGGAGCAAAAAGAACCACACACAATAGCCCGGCTAATCTCCGCTTATGAAAATTTTCCTGAATCGCTTGACGGGCAGTTTGAAAAAGTCAAAAAACTCGCCGGTTCTAAACATGTTCCTGTTATTGGTGTAACGGGTACGGGCGGAGGCTTGGTGACCGTATCCGTATGAACTCAATTAATAGTCCTCATGTTTTTATGCGTTCTCTTGCAACAAGGCAATCGAACCTGACCATGTCGAAATATGTCAGAGATGCTGTAGAAATCACTAAAGCCGCCGGATTTGATATTCTTATTATCGAAACTTCGGGAATAGGCCAGAGCGATACTCAAATTATTGACCATTGCGATGTTTCAATATATGTTATGACTCCTGATTACGGAGCGGCAACACAATTGGAAAAAATTGATATGCTCGATTTTGCCGACATTATTGCACTTAACAAATCCGATAAACGCGGAGCGCAGGATGCTTTAAGGGATGTTCAAAAACAATACATCCACAATCACCAGCTTTTCGATAAAAAAACAACCGAAATACCTGTCTTTGGTACCACGGCTTCCCAGTTTAATGACCCTGGTATTAACCGGCTATTTCTATCTCTTATCAAAAAAATAAAAGAAAAAACAGGCGTAACATTAGATACAGGTAAGGAAATTACTGATGAAATGACAGAAAAAATTTACATTATCCCGTCAAGCCGGATACGTTACCTTGCAGAAATAACCGAAACAATCCGTAATTACAATAAATGGGTCAATCAACAGGCCGAAACTGCACAGAAATTATACAATATTCAAAATACTATTGACATTTTGATTTCAGATGCAAACAAAGATATTAAATTAATCAAAAAGCTTGAAGACATTTATAAACAGGCCGAGCTTAACCTCGACAACCATAATAAGCAAATTCTCGAAAATTGGGAAAATAAAAAACAATTATACAAAAATGATATATATATATATAAGGTAAGAGATAATGAAATAAAGATTGAAACACATTGCGAATCCCTTTCACATTTAAAAATACCTAAGATTTCCATGCCGAAATACGCTGCATGGGGAGATATTTTAAAATGGGCTCTTCAGGAAAATGTTCCAGGGGAATTTCCTTATACAGCCGGTGTTTTTCCTTTTAAACGTGAAGGCGAGGATCCGACCCGTATGTTTGCAGGCGAAGGCGGTCCTGAACGGACTAATAAACGATTTCATTATTTATCCTATAGCATGCCCGCAAAACGGCTTTCAACCGCTTTTGATTCGGTTACATTATACGGTGAAGATCCTCATATACGTCCCGATATCTACGGTAAAATAGGAAATTCCGGTGTATCCATCAGTTGTCTTGATGATGCTAAAAAATTATATTCCGGCTTCCGCCTTACCGATGTAAAAACTTCCGTATCAATGACTATTAACGGACCTGCCCCGATTATGACTGCTTATTTTATGAATGCTGCCATTGACCAGGAATGTGAAATATATATACGGAAAAACGGCATGGAACCCGAAGTAAAGAAAAAAATTGACGAATTTTACTCCCAAAAAGATACGCCGATACCGCAATACCAGGGTGCAATTCCCGACGGGAATGATGGACTCGGGTTATTATTGCTGGGTATGACAGGTGATAAAGTTCTTCCCAAAGATATATATGAAAAAATCAAAAAGGATACGCTTTGTAAAGTTCGCGGAACGGTGCAGGCAGATATTCTGAAAGAAGACCAGGGACAAAACACCTGTATTTTTTCAACCGATTTTTCACTTAAGCTCATGGGTGATATTCAGGAGTATTTTATTGACAATAATGTCAGAAATTTTTACTCCGTTTCCATTTCGGGCTATCATATTGCTGAAGCCGGCGCCAATCCCATATCTCAACTGGCATTTACTCTCGCAAACGGGTTTACGTATGTTGAGTATTATTTGTCAAGAGGTATGGATATTAATAAGTTTGCACCTAATCTCTCATTCTTCTTTTCAAATGGTATTGACCCCGAATATTCCGTAATGGGCCGCGTAGCCCGCAGAATATGGGCAAAAGCTATAAAATTAAAATATAATGCCGACCAGCGTTCACAAATGCTCAAATACCATATTCAAACTTCCGGAAGGTCGTTGCATGTGCAGGAAATTGATTTCAATGATATTCGTACAACCTTGCAGGCGATTTATGCGATATTCGACAACTGCAACTCTCTCCATACAAATGCTTATAATGAAGCAATTACAACTCCTACCGAAGAATCGGTCCGCCGTGCTGTGGCTATTCAACTGATTATTAATCATGAATTAGGTCTGGCAAAAAACCAGAATCCTTTGCAAGGTTCATTTATTATTGAAGAGCTTACCTCTCTTGTTGAAGAAGCAGTAATGCTCGAATTTGAACGTATCTCTGAACGCGGTGGAGTGCTCGGTGCAATGGAAACTATGTATCAAAGAAGCAAAATACAGGAAGAATCATTATATTACGAACAACTGAAGCATAGCGGAGAGCTTCCGATTATGGGCGTTAATACATTCCTGTCTTCAAAAGGTTCTCCTACTATAATACCCGGCGAAGTAATCCGGGCTACAGAAACCGAAAAAAAATACCAGATAAGCATGATTAATAACCTTTACAAAACCTGGGCGGATATTGCTCCTGCAAAGCTTAAAGAATTGAAGCAGGCGACAATCAGTAACAGGAATATTTTTGAAAATCTTATGGAAACATGCAAATATTGTTCCATCGGCCAGTTAACATCACACTTGTTTGATGTTGGCGGGCAGTACAGGAGGAATATGTAGTTAATCCAGCAGGACTCTATATTCTGAAAATAAGCGGAGGTTACAAGCACATTTCAATAAAAATCGTTTTATTTTAGCGGGAATTAATCATGCCCGAAATGTTAGCATTATACCCATTATTATTTATGGTCAAACACTATTTTAGGCTGTTTCAGAAATGGAATTAATCTATTTTCTGCAAGCCTTATATATTCAGAATTCGTATCATAACCTATAAAGTTTTTTTCAGATTTAATGGACGAAACGGCTGTTGTTCCGCTACCCATAAAGGGGTCAAGTATAATGTCATTTTTAAATGAGTACAATTGAATAAGACGATAAGGAAGTTCTTCAGGAAATGGTGCAGGATGTCCTATACGTCTTGCACTTTCTGCATTCATTGTCCAAATGGATTTCGTCCATTCCATAAATTGCTCTTTAGTGATAGTGTTTTCTTTTTCGCATTTTTTTCTTTTATAGTCACCTTTTGAAAACACTAAAATATATTCGTGAATGTCACGTAGAATAGGATTTGCTGCACTTTGCCAACTTCCCCAAGCTGTTGAAGGACTTGCGCTCGCCGCTTTATTCCAAATAATTTATCCTCTCATATTAAAACCAATAGCAAGCATTATTTTTGAAATATAATCCGATAATGGTATATATGGTTTTCGTCCAAGGTTAGCAACATTTATGCAAGCACGCCCACCATTAATAAGGACTCTGTATGTTTCTTTAAAAGCATTTTCTAATAATTTTAAATATTCACACAAAGAAAGATCCTCGTCATACTCTTTAGTGTTGCGACAATTTAATTTTAAGACCTCACAGGTTTTAGAAACCTGTGAGGTCTGGATTAAAAAATTGTTTTCAATGTTTCATTTTTAAATTGTCAAGACATTAGTCACATTGTAAGGTGGAGAAGTAATCATTAAATGAATTGAGTTGTCCGGCAACTCTTTCATATTCTCTGCTGAGCCAAGAATAAATGTATTTAAGAGTTCGTCAGGCAATTTATTTTCAGATTTATCTGTTATCTCATTGCTTTCAAGAGTTGAATACAATTTTGAATTGTAAAACTTAGAACTATCGTGATTGATTCTTCCGTTAGTTCCAAAAGCACTGGTAGTTGTTCCATTCTTTCTAATTATTTTTGTTCCCATAATTCAATCCATCTTTTAAAAGGTTTAAAGTCAATTATTTCTTTCTTCCAATTAATTATAATTGACAAAGTATTTTTATGTTGAAGTAATTCCTGAATCGCTTTACCACTCATTTCAACGCCCCTTGGATTAGTTCCAGCTTTTGGCAGTTTTATGTAGGTTTCTCACCTAAAATATTTAATACTTCAAATTGTGTTTCATTTGGAATATAGTGAAAACCGCCACTATTATTCCAATTAATTTGTATAAAAATCATGTCACAAGTAGGTACATATTTTTCACTAAACTCTTTTGATTTTTCGGCATCAACAGTCCAAATTAATTTTACGCCACTTGGATTTTTTCCTGTTATGGTTTTTATTGAGATGGGATTATTATGGACTTCTACATCAACTTCTGCTTCAGTAATTGGGATTTCTGTCTTAACATTTATTTCACCAAATTTGTAAATAAATAGAGCAACAATAATTTTTTCTCTAACGGAACCGACTTCCATACCAACTTTTCCTGCTCTTGAACTTTCCAACTCTGCAAGGTGAAATAATTTTGGGAGTTTGTTTTGAATTCTTGCAACTAATTCTTTATCATCAAAGATTTCTTTAATTTTTTGATTCATTTTTTGTTAAAGTTTGTTTCCGTTTATTCTATACTTTTTTTGTTACAAAGATAACATTTTTTTCAATCAGTTTATTAAATCTCCGTTGTCATTATATAGGTTACTGTTAACGTCAGTCTGTGAAAAACTATTCATTGCCTTATTTTGATAAAATTAATAGTATACTTCGACTATTTGAGTTTGCAATGCTTCGACCTTGCTCAGCAACCTACAAACTCAAACGCTTAGTATAACTGAAACTAAACAGCTTTGTAGTTGCAAACCTGTTAAGTTTCAGTATAAGTAATCAGTGAAAATTTAAAAAAAAGATGAGATATTAACAATTCTATTGAAGAAATAAGTAATCAGTGCAAATTTAAAAAAAAGATGAGATATTAACAATTCTATTGAAGAAATTAAAAGGCAGTGGTAAAAGCAAGAAATCTATGCCGGGAACACAAAAAACGACTTCATCTTATCACATTACAGGCAATTTATTTCCCCAATTAAAAATAGCAGCGTAAAATTTAGAGCGTTCTAATCGCTTCTAATGAGGTGAGGATTTCCTTATCGGGAAATTTTTTAAAAATTTTTGTAAAAAGGGGGGTTTTTCACAATCTGACGTTTGCAGGCTTGAACAGTGCCGACTTCAAATGTACTTTTCTTTCAATCATTACAAATGTTTGTTAAATATACGTATTTATCTGATTTAACGTTAGTTAGGCATTGTTTAAGCCCGCTGTAATAAGCCGTTTTTCTTAGTCCATTGATTTTACGCAATTTTGATTTTTTTCGCTCTCACTAGTCGCATAAAGTCCTTTTGTTGCTCCAAAGTCATACCTGCCATTTTAGCCGCTAATTTTTCTTTAATAGCTCTAAAAAATTCAACTGCGTCAAACGATTTTACTTTCTTATGTTTCATATTTTAAAAATTCTATCGGAAAAATATATGTCAAAGTCCTTTGCTTTTATGCGCTCAAACAATTGCTTGGTCGCTTCTTCAAACTCTTCGTCGAAGTAACCCCCAAATACAGAATTGTCAATGTAAATTCTATTTTTCATTGTCCAGTAAAATTAGCAAAAAAAATTAGATAAAAACAATAGTGTCGGATTATTTTCAAAATGGCTTACGTTGGCGGTATGAAAAGTTGCCGATTGCGGGTATATAACTTATCAAGTTACAAGAAAGTTTAAGCGGGCTAAAACCCTTTAATAACCTACTGTACCGACAATTTTTTATACCGTATGTTGGGCGTTCGTGCATTTAATTTTTTACTATCTTTTTCGCAGTTGTTCACATAACATGTAAGCAGTAACTTACAATGTACAAAAATCGGCAAACAGTAATGTACACAAAATAGCAATTAAGAATGGCTACCTAAAATAATATCTTTACTTGGGCTTGAATAATCACCACATAGTTGGCTTTCAACTTGAATAAGTACACACTTTAAATTAGGATGAACTTGTTTAAACAATGTAAAGTCAACTAAAATTCTTTTCAGCATATGCCTTACATTCAACATCCATAACAAACTCTTTGTCAATGTATATGTGAACATTCGTTTTTAGTGTATAGTAAAAAACATAAATGTTTGTTTTTATCCATCTATGACATCAGGACTTTTTATTCTGCTAAAATATTTTTGGTTGAGAGGGATTTTTACAGTTTGTTTTTCAAGCGATAATCTGGTTTGTTTTCCCCCAAGTTCCGCCCAAGCAATTTCAATCATTCTTGTTACATATATTTTCTACTAATAAACCTTTTCCAGCACGAATGATACCACCATATGCTCTATCTTCATCATCATTGGCTTTAGTTTCAATTTCTTTAACTAAAATATGATATGCATTAATTATTTCATCAACATTATGAATCATAAATTTTCGAGTTGAATTTTTAATTCTTCAAAGCTGTTTATATTTTTTAAATCACTGTTTTTTATTTCATATAAATCAGTAAAAGTTCTAAATGTTGTACTATCCGACCTTGTTCTTTCAGTGCCCTTTGGGAAAAAAACTGCCTTTTCAATTAATTCTTTCTTAGTAAGCCAGCCACAAATAGATAAAACATTGGTTAATTTATTTAGCGAACAAAAAATATAAGCATCTGTATTATATTTTCGTTGTAATCCAACAAAATTATTAATATAATAAGGTCTAACATGAGTTGTTCTGCCCATCGTTTTTACATCTATCACTTTTAAATTAATGACGAAATCTGCACCGCCGTCAAAACCAATACTCCCATCAACCCAAGGTAAATTAAATAAATCTAATAAAGTACATTCTCCGATAATACCAGTTAATTGTTGTTCCTTTGTTTCATCTGCATATCCACGCTGACCAAAATTGAATTTGCTAATTTGGTTTTTGCAATGTTCCAAAATTTCTTGTTTAACTGACACAGTAAACATATTAAAAAAGTGTTGAGTTCAGACGCTGTTTTGCTTGACTGCAATATGTTTCTGAAATATCAATTCCAAATTTTCTTACAAAGTTAGTTTTTTTATTTTAGGTATATTAGCTAACGTGTTCGGGTTGCTTCGGTGCCGTCATTTTTATACGTATTTTTCATTTCAGTAATTAAGGTCAAATATAATTCCTATTTTTCATTTTACCAAATAACCAGGCATGGAAACAACCCGATGTTAGTGTTTTTAGAATCACAAAATCTGACAGCTTGCAGTATAATTTGCAAAAAGATGCCATCTCTTTGGATTGTCAACTATAGCAAAATCTCCAGTACTTTTGTATCATTAGAATAATCTGTAACTATTTGTAGAAAATAAACGCCGTTTGACAATTTTTCAGTTTTTAATAAAAATGAATTATATTGTTTATTATTTCAAATTGTACCACATTTCCGTCAAGCGTCAATGCTTCGCTAAAGCCGGGCCTGCAGTCGAAAATCTCATTTCCGTCAACGATAATGTTGTTGCACGATGTTGTTTCATCATCGCCTAGTACGACAAATGGATTTGCATTTGTATTTTCATTGACCGGGTCGGACGGATTTGTAGAAAAGCAGATATTTGAAATTTTGTTAGTTATAAATTGGATATGATGAGAACCATGCTCAATTATCACACCAGCACCGCCATTAATATAATTGTTCATAAAATTCAGTCCTTCAAATTTCAGATAGCTTTGCGCATATACCTCAAACAGATTACTTTCTGGTAAGCCGGTACCATCAATAATTACTTCTTCATTGTTATAATTTTTGAAAGTAATATAATTATCAGGCGTGCCTGAAACATTTACCGAAACTTTTTCATTATAAGTTCCGTCCCTTATATAAACTATACTTCCCGGAGATGCATTATCGCAGGCATATTGGATAGTTTGCCAGGGATAAGAAAATGAGCCTGGGTTGTCATCATTACCGTCGGTTGCAACAAAAATAGTATCCTGAGATAACAAGCGAGCAGTGTAAAGCAGCATTAAAGCAACAATTGTTAAAAATTTAATTTTTTTCATTTGTTTTTTCTTTTCTTCCATAAAAATAACTTTGCGAAAAATTACGGCAATGATAAAATAAAAAACAATAATTTCAATCACTTCGATATTTTTTTTCTACTATTGCTTGTAACAATACTTCGGTATAAATTTTAAAGAAATTTTTGTAACTACTCAGCAGTATAAAGTTATCACGCAAAGACGCAAAGAACGCAAGGGCTTAAGTTCGCAAAGAAAAAAATCATTAATGATTTTTTTACTCTGCGGTCTTAAAACTTTGCGTTCATTGCGTCACTTCGACAAGTTCAGTGCGGCGCTTTGCGAGACATAATTTTCGCGGGAAATAAAACGCACCTGAATTTTACAAATAAACAATATAATAACATGCATTGATTTAGTGTAAACTCAGGATATAATATGAGTTGTTTAAAAATACTTTTTGATCATAGACAT
>JACQWN010000400.1 GCA_016209245.1 Bacteroidia bacterium | reverse complement strand
TCGCAACCGGCAACTGTAGTTAAATTATCGTAATAAACTCCGGCAACAGAATAATTATTTCCATGCCAGTTATAAACTCCGCCATCGCAAATAGTAGCTGATTCATTATAAGAATAAACTGGAGCGACATTGAGAGTTAATTCAAAAATACTATCGCAACCTGCGATTGTAGTTAAATTATCGTAATAAACTCCTGCAACTGAATAATTGTTCGTATGCCAGGTAAAGGTAGCGCCTTGGCAGATGGTCTGCGATTCGGTAAAACTGTATGTCGGATTTACATTCAGCGCCAGTTCAAAGATGCTGTCGCAACCGGTGACCGTTAAAAGCGAATCGTAATAGGTTCCTGTGAGCGTATAATTATTCCCGTGCCAGAAATAGCTTTCACCAACGCAGATTACCGCTGATTCGTTCGTAGTATAAACTGGATTAACAATTAATGTCAGCTCAAATATGCTGTCGCAGCCGGAAATGGTTTGTAAGCTGTCGAAATAAATACCCGCTGTTGTATAGTTATTACTATGCCATGTATAAGTTTCGCCATTGCAAATAGTTGTAGATTCATTATATGAATAAACCGGCTTAACATTTACAACCATTTCATCATCATCAGTACAACCAAAGGCATCGGTTACTGTTAAGTAATATATAGTTGTCAATACAGGATTTATGGTAATGATTGCCGTAGAATCAGATGTGCTCCATAAATAATCCAGCCCGCCGGTTCCTGTTAAAGTAGCTGAATCTCCATAACAAATAGTAATATCAGTGCCTGCATAAGCTGTTGGTAGAGAATTTTCACTTAAAATAACGGAATCAACACCGGTACAACCATAAATATTAGTTACAGTAATATAAACAGGATTATCGGCGATTGTAGAATAAATTGTTTGCGTTGTGGCGCCTGTTGACCAGAGATATTCACTAAAACTATCAACATTTAATAAAGTGCTGGAATTTTCACAGTAACTTAAATTTCCTGTGATATCAGGAACAGGATTGGGATTTTCAGCTAAAATAATTGTATCAGTTCCTGAGCAGCCAAAAGCATCGGATACTGTAACTATTACAGGGTTATCAGCAATTGTAGCAACTATCGTTTGTGCAGTATCGCCGGTTGACCAAAGATAATTTGCGTTTATTATCCCGGCATCTAAAACAGAGAATAAGCCCTGGCAATAATTTGTATCACCTGAAATAGCAGGACTTAAAGAAGTACCTTCTAATAAATTTAGAGGACCTGCTGTTGCTGTGCAACCATAAATATTAGTAACAGTGACAAAAACAGGATTATCGGTTATAGTAGCGTAAATCTGCTGAATAGTATCGCCTGTTGACCATAAATAATCAGTAAATACCTGAGTATTTAGAAGAGAGCTGTCTCCTGTACAATAACTTGATGAACCGGAAATTATGGGCGAAGGGTTTGTATGTTCAATCAAAATAATTGCATCTTCAGAATCAGTACAGCCATTTGCATCAGTAATAGTAACAGATACAGGATTATCTGCAGAAGTTGCATTTATAATTTGAGTAGTTGCTGTATTAGACCATTGATATGATGAAAATCCTGCACCTGCATCTAACGTTACAAAATCTCCCTGACAATAATCAATAGAATCAGGTATTGAAATAACAGGATTAGCATTTTCAGCAACATTGACAGGTCCTGCATTTCCTGTACAACCATTAATATCGGTTATTGTAACACTAATAGGATTATCTGCAATTGTAGCATTAATAATCTGTGTAGTATCACTGGTTGACCAAAAATCATCTGCATATATTCCAGCATCAAGAGTTGTTCTATTTCCTTCACAATAATTTAAACCACCGGAAATTGAAGGAACCGGATTGAAATGCTCTATAACAAAAACCTGTGATGCTTGTCCGCTGCAACCGCTTATATCAGTAACAGTGACGGATACAGGATTATCTGATTCAGTAACATTTATTGATTGGATAGTATCTCCGGTTGACCATAAATAATTATCAAATAATCCTGCATTAAGAGTAACTGTATTTCCTTCACAATAATTCAGATTTCCTGAAATTACAGGAGACAATGAATCCCCTTCGGTTAAGTTTATTTCACTTGAAATGCCTGAACATCCATTCATATCTGTAACAGTAACAGAAACAGGATTGTCAGAAGAATCAGCATATATATTTTGTAAAGTATTTCCGGTAGACCATAAATAATTTATAAAACTTCCTGTGCTTAATAAAGTGCTATCGCCGGAACAGTAACTGAACGAACCGGAAATTACAGGAACAGGTAATGAATTAACGGTTACTGAAACTTTTGCAGTATCAGCACATCCTTTACTATCGGTAACCGTTACAAAATAAGTAGTATTTGACCAGGGATTAACACTGATTATACTGCCTGTTTCTGAGGTGCTCCATAAATAATCAGCACCGCCTGAAGCAGCTAAAGATATTGTATCTCCATAGCAAATCGCCGTATCAGTGCCTATAACTGCAATAGGTAAAGGATTAACGGTAACAATAGTGCTGTCGGTGTCGGAACAGCTATTCACATCGGTAACTGTCACTGTATATAAGGTTGTAGCGCTTGGTATAACAGATATTGTTGCAGTAGTCATAGAATTGCTCCATAAATAGAATGTAGCACCTGAAGCTGTTAAAGCAATTGTATCTCCTTGACATATTTCAACATCAGGACCTGCATTTGCTGCAGGTAAAGAATTTACATTGACAAACACGTCGTCAACATCAGTACAGCCATTAATATCAGTAACAGTAACATAGTAAGTGACCGGTAAAGCAGGGCTGACAAAAATGCTTTGCGTAAACTCACCGGTGCTCCATAAATAGCTTACACCTCCAGTTGCAGAGAGAGTGGCACTTCCGCCGTAACAAAATGCGACATCAGTTCCTGCATTGGCTGTAGGTAAAGAATTTACAAATATAGAAACTGAATCAATACCGGTACATCCGACAGCATCACTGACGGTAACGATATAGTCGGAATTTGTAAAGGGTTGAACAAAAATGTTGCTGGAACTCTCACCGGTGCTCCATAAATAATTTATTCCACCGCTTGCATTGAGCATGACAGAATCATTAAAACAGATTGCAGTATCGCTTCCTGCATTAGCAAAAACAGGGTCGGGTTCAGTAATAGTAGCAGAAGCAACGGTAGTACACAGGTTAGCATCAGTTACGGTAACGGTGTAGATGCCCGTAGAGACGTTGCATGCAACATCTGTACATCCAATATTCCATGAATAAGAGTATGGAACTGTTCCGCCGGCTGTTGTGGTATATATTGCTCCGTCTGTTCCACCGAAACAACTGACATTCTGCGTTGAATCAACAGTGATTGATAATACTGCTATGGGTTGAGTAATTGTTGCAGATGTTGTTATGGTACATAAGTTGGCATCTGTTACCGTGACGTTGTATGTTCCGGCAGTCAAAGCAGAATATGTAATTGTTCCATCGCCTGTAAATCCATTAGGTGACCAGTCGTAAGTATATGGCGTGGTTCCACCAGATGCTGTAACGGTAGCTGAGCCTGTCGAAGCTCCAAAGCAGTCAACATTGGTTTGGGCAGTAATTGAAGCCGACAAAGCTGCAGCAGGTTGGGTTATTGTGGCGGAAACTGCAGTTGTACACAGGTTGGCATCGGTCACGGTCACGGTATAAATGCCGTAAGAGACGCCCGGTAGGTCGTCTGTACTTACACCGGTGTTCCATATATAAGTATATGGCGTGGTTCCACCAGATGCTGTAACGGTA
>JACQWN010000399.1 GCA_016209245.1 Bacteroidia bacterium | reverse complement strand
TTTTAACCGCCCAAAGTCGTACCGATGTACTTTTGTGTTGCATTAAAACAGGTAAAAAACTTCCGTCAAAATTTTTTGGAAGTTGTCCTAAATGCTCAAGAATAAAAGTAATTGAACCGCTATCTTGATAGGATTTTATAAGATTTTCTACACCTCCGTTTCCGTTGGTGATTACTTCTTTTATATATTCTTTAGTAAGCATGTCTATTTTCAATTATTAGCTGCAAAGGTATGAATTTTCAATTATTTTTTTAGAAAATTCTTAAAGTTATTCATAAAAAGTTTCTTAACTTGCAATAAGGTTTAAGGTTTACTCTGTCACTTATAGGGTCGCTGATAACTTTTGTATAAACGCAATTGCATTTATTTCGCCTTTATCTGCAGTTGCATAAAAAATTTGCAATTGCATTATTTATCAGGAACAAAAACGTTTTTAAGCAATTATAAATAAAGTTGCGGATTATATCTCCATTTTTTAGTTATATATTAGCTTGAAAATTATCGCAAAAATAAGCATATTTTTATAAATTTAAGCATAACTCGGCCATAAATTTTGCGTTCATGGTTGCATCCAATAAACATTTATGAGTCCTTTGAAAATACATTATAAAGTATAAATTTGCAATCTGCAATTTAAAAATGACAAAGCGGTTGGATCTAAAATATTTTGAACCGAAAATTTTGACCCCAAAAATTAAGAAATATGATGTAATAGTAATCGGATCAGGTCCATCAGGAAGCACTGCCGCAAGAATCTTAGCACAACACAGCTTTTCAGTGGCAATTATCGAAAAATGCAAAATACCAAGATATAAACCCTGTGGCGGAGGAATTGTCTGGAAGGCTAGAAAATTATTGGAAAATCGTCTTGAAGGGATTATCGAAAATGAGTTCAGCAATGTTGAAATAAATCTTTTTCAGCAAGCTCTTTCTTTCCATGTAGAACGGAACTTTCCTTTGATTACAATGGTAATGCGCGATAAGCTCGACTTCTGTCTGACCGAAGTAGCAATAAAAGCCGGAGCGACTCTTTATACCGAGCATGAGGTAATTTCTATGATTAATAATAGTAATAAAATCACACTCGAAACCTCTGCTGATAAATTTGAATGTAAATACTTGATTGGTGCCGATGGTGTAAACAGCCGGATAGCAAAACTTGCCGGATGGAAAGAATCACGAACTGTTGCACCCGCTTTGGAATATGAAATCGAAACAGACACAAAAACATTTAATCGTTTAAGCTACCAACCCCGTTTTGATATTGAATATCTTCCTCAGGGTTATGCTTGGGTATTCCCCAAAAAGAAGCATTTTTCAGTTGGTTTGATGGCAATAAGAGCTCCTGCTAAAGGGTTACATTATTATTTTCAAAATTATCTTGCCGATATCGGTATTTCTAACATTATAAGTCAAACCGGCCAGGGGTGGTTCATTCCTGTTAGTCCAAGGAAAAATGGTTTTTTTAAAAACAATATCATGCTCATAGGCGATGCTGCAGGCCTTGCCGACCCGGTTACAGGCGAAGGGATTACAAACGCCATACTCAGTGGGAAAATAGCTGCAGAAGCAATTATCGGCAGCGGTGCATCTAATACAGCAGGCGGGATATATCAAGATGAATTGAATACTCAAATGCTGAAGGGCTTGAAAACAGCAAGAACATTAGCTAAGCTTTTATATTTAAGCAAATGGTTGCGAAAAAAAGTATTTGAAAAGCACGGGCAGCAGCTTTGTGAAATTGTCGCCGATATTTTTTCAGGAGAGAAAAGATATCCAATATATCTTGTCAGAACCCTAAACAAATTTTTTTAACATTTAATTTGTCCTCACACTCATCTAATAATTGCAGCATTGTTTTTTTTAAAACAGGATGAATAAAAAGCGGTGCTATTTCAGCGACCGGCTCAAGTGCAAACCTGCGCTGATGCATATATGGATGCGGTATTGTCAGCTTTTCACTGTTAATAATATTTTCGTTATAAAATATTATATCAATATCTATATTTCTTCCGGTATAACATTGTTTTGTACGTTTTCTGCCTAAATTATCTTCGATTTTTAATATCTCATCAATTAATTGTTCAGCACTTAACGAAGTATTTACATAGAGCGCCTGGTTTAAAAAATAATTTTCAGATGAAAAACCCCATGGTTCCGATTCAAACACAGAAGATTTTCTCCATATATCTCCTATTTGCCGTTCAATGGCAAATAATGCCTCTTTTAACCATTCATGCCTCGGCTCAAGATTGCTGCCAAGGAGTAAATATGAGTAATTATTTTTCAAAATATGGTTTCAAAATGTACGTCAATGTCAAACTAGCCACTGCTCCGCCACTGGAAGCAAACGCCTGTTACCAACTGGCACTATAATTAGTATTCTGTATTTCTAATTTTCCAATACAACCCACTTTTTTCTGAAATACCTAATTGATTACAACTAACTATTCTTTGTATTTTTTTGTTTGATCGAAAACAAAACCAATTAATTTTATTGTTATTTTCATGCCAATTTTGTGATATTTCTGGACTTAATTTTGTAGGTTTTTTTGGTGATGTTAAAATAAAATATGGATATATATTTTTGTATTTCTTCCCATCAATCCCAAATATTTTTTTTAATCTTTTAACTTTGGATTGCAGTTGTTTATTATGCCATTGAGATGTATATTTAGCTTCTATCAGTATTATATAGGTCTTTTCATTATTGCAATATGCTATTAATAAATCAATATCCTCAATTTTGCAAGAAATTATATCATTCTTTTTATGCACTTTTTCTATTGATTGATTTTCAATTGATAAATAGATGCTAGTGTTGCGACAATTTAATTTTAAGACCTCACAGGTTTCTAAAACCTGTGAGGTCTGGATTAAAAAATTGTTTTCAATGTTTCATTTTTAAATTGT
>JACQWN010000398.1 GCA_016209245.1 Bacteroidia bacterium | reverse complement strand
GACAGTATTAATTATGCTAAAATGATTCAATCGGCTATTCTTCCTTCGGTTGAGACAATCCGTAAAAACCTGCCTTTCTCATTTATATTTTTTAAGCCCAAAGACGTTGTAAGCGGCGATTTTTATTATTATCATGTTAGTGACGGGGTGACTGGCAGTCACGGAGCTGTTAGTAGCGCAATGCCTCCAAGTCACCCCATCGCTAATGTGATAGTTGCTGCAGCCGATTGTACAGGCCATGGTGTTCCCGGCGCTTTCATGAGCTTGATAGGATTTGATGCTCTTAATCATATTATAAAAACCCATGACACTATTCAACCTGGCTTAATCCTTAACAAGCTTCATGAAAATATTTGTCAGGTATTACGTTCCGGGATATATGATACAAGCAACAAGAATGGTATGGATATTGCCGTTTGCAGCATCAATCCCGGTAAATATGAAATTCAATATTCAGGAGCTCATATTCCGCTTTATATTATCAGAAAAACCGGAGATACTATTGATGAAATGCTTGCCAAATCGGTACATAAAAGAATTTCTAACGGAAAACATGAATTGTTAATCGTCAAAGGGTTTGCAAAAAGTATTGGTGACTTTGGCTCTCCCAATAAGCTCTTTCCTGATTATAATTTAAAGCTCAGTCAGGGTGATACTGTTTATATATTCTCAGATGGATTTATTGACCAGGCTGGCGGCCAAAAAAAGAAAAAATATATGTCAAAACGATTCAGAAAATTTTTATTAAGCATCCAGGAACTTGATATGTATCACCAATATCATGCACTCGAGCAAGAATTAAAAGCGTGGCAGGGCGATAATGAACAAACCGATGATATTGTAGTGATTGGGGTCAGAATGAATAGATAATTTTGTTACTATTCAGCCACCAAGGACGATAAATTTCACTAATTAGTGTCTGTCCACAATGTCCAAATTTGCCACGAATTTCACGAATTAAAACTAATTTTTTCGTGTAAATTCGTGCAATTCGTGGCTATTCTTTTTTTGTGGATTGACTTTACAGACAGACACTAATTATATTGTAAACTTCTTCATACGTGCATAAAGAAGAAGTGAATTTTAACGAAGAATGATGAATTTTAAGTACCTGGTTTGATTTTCTGATGCTATATGCAGACTTAAAAAATACAATCCCGGTTCAATGGTTTCAATATCAGTGCGATATATGAATTTCTTGTCAGGGTGATATTCAAGTGCTTCCGATTTAACCGGTTTCCCCTTGGAATCATAAATATCAATGAAAATACTGGATGATGATTTTCCGTTGAAAATGATATACAGGAAATCACAAGCCGGATTCGGATAAACAGATACCATGAAATTATGACCAGCTTCCTCAATCCCCGTCAAGCTGATTGCAAACCCCTTTTCTTTTATTATTGTACCATCAATATCGTTATAAAGGAGAATGTCCCAATAGCCAAGTTTTGCATCTGCTGGGATAATAAAGGATATGCTGAGCAAGGTATTGGTGAGAACTGTAATATCTGTTACCGTTATCAGTGTTGTTTCTTTTAATCCGTCGTTAAACTGAAGCGCACAATAAATTTCAGATGCTTCTGCAAAATGAGTGTTCTGACATTCAATGAACATTGAAATTGTATCTCCTGGGATTCCATTACTTTCAGAGGTATTTAATATCAATGGTGGATTAACCATAAAGATATAATCTTCATACACCTCTTCTATATCTGTTGATATATATATTCCACAATAAGCGGGAATATCCCATGATGCAGGGATTGAAAACGTTACATCTAATAATGTATCATTGATAACCTGAAGATTTAAACCGGTAATAAATCCTGGCGTATCGTCTTCATTAAACAAGACAATGCTGATAGACGAGGCCTGGCTGAAATGGGTATTACTGCATGTAATGATAACCTGGATGGTTTCACCAGCATCGGCATTATCTGGTGAGACACTAACTATATCAGGAACAACTTCATACAAATATAATGCGTCATATTTACATAAAAGTCCGTCAATGCTTTCCTGGACGCATACATCCCAATAACCTGTATAGGCGGTTTCAGGGATATTAAAGTTGGCCTGTAGTTTTGTATCGTTGATAATCTCTATTGATGAGGCTTGAATTGTACTGCTGGAATAACTTAAATAGACGGTTGTGCCTGATGCCTGTGTAAACTCTGTTCCAAGGGCGGTAATCGTTACTTGAACAGGTTGACCGGTTTCTGCTTCGGAAGGGGATATTCCGGTTAAACAACCTGTTGTAACATAGAAAATATCATACTTATAAAGATGCCCGTCTATCTGGTTATAAACATGCAGGTCGGATGTTCCGGAACTGACTGTTCCCCAGTTTGAGGGAATCGTTACAGTTCCGGAAAGTGTTAAATCATTAACTGCAATCACATTACTTGCATAGACAGTAGTCGAGCTCGTTGGAAAACCGTATAAAGAGACCTCGGTTGACGAAGCTTGTGTGAAATGTGTATATTGTCCAGTTATGGTAACCTGCACCGATTCGCCTTTGATAAGTGTATCGGGTGATACAGCTACAATTTCTTGTCCTTCGATACTAAATGAATTACAAAGTGTCCCATCAATATTATTCGCTACCCGAATTGACCAACTTGAAGAGGATTGTATTACAGAAGGAATAATAAAAGTCGCCTGTAATTGGTTGTCGTTTAAAACATTGACTGATTGGCTATATATATAGCTGCTATAACTTTTATATAAATACACGCTATTAGCAGTGGCTTGCTGAAAATGTGTATATATTCCTTCAATTGTAATAGTCAGGGTTTCTCCGGCGCCGGCAACGGAAGGTGAGACAGTTGTAATTTTTGAACCCGTAATAGATACCGATTTATATAAATATCCATCTAACTGGCTGTTTACTACCAAATTATGATACCCGTCATGTGCATTGTCAGGGATAAAAAAATCTGCAATCATGGTAAGGTCATTTACCACATTATAGTTTGTAGCCGGGATATTTGACGTTGGAGAACATTCGGAATACGGTACAATAGCTACAGTAAGGTCAGAGGCCTGGGTAAATCTTGTATATTGCCCTGTGATTGTGACTTGTACATCCGTATTTATCATGTAAGAATTAGGTGTGACGGAGTACAGCGAGGGTTCGATAAAACTGAAGCCATCATATAATACAATATACCCGTCTATTGAATTATATACATAAACATCATTAACACTTGATGAGATATAAGAAGGAATATTAAATTTGGTTGTGAGTAAAATGTCGTTGATTATTTGAGTGTTATAGCCATTTATGGTGGTCGGGCTGCTTTGGGAATTGCTTATATATACAATTGTTCCGCTGCCTTGCTGGAAATGTGTATTTGTCCCTGTAATCGAGACCTGAACCGTTTCCCCGTAATAGCCATAGTCAGGATTAATGACGATTTGCTGAGCTTGAATACCGGAAATCAATCCCGTACAAATAATAAATGAAAAAATTCTGTTTTTCATATTTTTTATATTAAAGTTATTAATTCGCATACTTATTTTAGTTTTTCGATATCTTCTTTTGGAAGTCCTGTATATTTAATAATTTTATCTAAAGGCTCATAGTCTTCAAGCATTTGTTTTGCAATTTCTTTTTCTCGTTTTCTTTCAATTGTTTTTTGGTATCCAAGGTGGTCTCTCAATAGTTTTTCCTGCGATTCGTAATATTCTCTTTCTTTTTCGTTAAAATACATTGTTTCTACTTCTTTAATTGCAGTTTTTATATCGTCGTCCTGTGCTAATTCTTTTGGTAGAGTATCGTTTGAATATTCGTGCGCTTTGTTAAGAAATGTTATCCACCTGTCTAACGTAGTAGTTATATTCTGTAAGTCTTTATCAAACTTTTTTAATTCTATGAAATGTAATGATAATCCATCGAATTGTGGATAATTTTCTTTATTAAGCAAATCGCAAATACCCAGATTTCTATGGTAGCGTTTGTTGTCTTTTTCGTCCTCAAAATAAACAAAATTCAATATGCTTATCACGATTGTTTTACGCAACTCTATGTATGTTTGATCGCTTTGTAATTGTGCTGAAAACAGCTTTGCCCAATAGTACATTACTCTCATTCCAAAAAAATCCTGTGGGGCAATTTGAATTTCAACGTCATACCATCTGCCTGAATTGTCAGTTGCCTTAATATCAAGGTACGATAATTTTCCGCTCACATAATCGGCAGGATTGTATGGATTTTTCAGTTCAAGCTCTGTTATTTGTTCGTTTTCGGGTAAGATTGAATTTACCAATGATTTCAATAGCTTTTTATTGCCATCGCTGCCAAATAATTTTTTAAAAACGATGTCTATTTTAGGGTTTACTTTACTCATTATTTACAGTTTTATTTATTTATTATGCTTTCAAATGTACAAAATATTTTCTTTTAATGGTTATCAAAAATACTCTTTTTTTTCTATCTGTCAAAATTATTTTTTTAAAACAAGGTTATTTTATGGCGTTTTATTTTTTTTCAAATTGCCCGGCGTTGTGAGATATTTCTTCGACTCATCTTCAAAATCCGTGTTATTGCTGAGAGAAATGCAGTACAGCTCGAATAGTTTTTCCTGCAGTTTATCTTCATTTATTTTTTTGTTTAATGATGAACCTGACTTTTGCAGTAAAATCCCGTATTTATATTTTAAAATCAAATTCAGTATTTTTCTGAAATTAGGTATGGAGCAATCTGTCTTGCATTTCCTGATAGTCTCGTATGCCTGGTCAGGCATATTTTGATTATAGTAAACAATTGCCAGGGTTACGAGCGTTTCATCAAAAAATGGAGAAATATACAGCGCCTTGTTATAAT
>JACQWN010000397.1 GCA_016209245.1 Bacteroidia bacterium | reverse complement strand
CAAAAAAAGAATAGCCACGAATTGCACGAATTTACACGAAAAAATTAATTTTAATTCGTAAAATTCGTGGCAAATTTAGACATTACGGACAGACACTAATTATCTAAACCTATGGAAACGGCAATAATTTGAATCTTTCTTTCGTGGCCTGCATCAGGGCTATAAACAGAGTTTCTTAAATCGTTTAAATCGTCGCTGACACCATGAGCGGCCATATCCTCGCCAAAGGCGACTTCCTGAAAAATTAATTGCTTTTTTTGTTCATATTGAACGAATAATTCATTTTCATATTGTCTGAAATAGTTAAGTAAGCTATAAATCCGGCGTTTTGCCAGTTTTTTATTATATTCAGGATTATGGAGCGGGCTTGCATATCCTTTCAAAGTTACTTCAATTGTCTGTCCCTTTGCAAGCAGCTCTTTCATCAACCCGGTAAAATTCTTCAGCTTGTCGTATCCTGTTTTCACTTCACTGCCGAAAAAATAATCAAGCCGGTCAATAGCCAAAACTTTTTCATTTTCGTCAAGACCTTTTGAATATTCACGCTTATATTCTTCCAGCATTCCGATATAGGCAATAACCGAATTTTCGTAGTTTACCAAAGTCATTGTGTCGGTGCTGCGTGGATTTGGTTCGTCGTTATGAAAGTAAAGCGTAATAGGGACCAATTCCCTTATCTGGATTTGTTTCTGAACAACCTCGGTAATTTTGGGTTTTATTGTATCTCTTTTTCGCGGAGGAAGCTTATATGAATACAGGTCGTGGCAGCAGCCTTCATTTTTTTCAGCAAGCGAGCCTTTGCGGTTTGATGCAAGGTATGCAATGCCGCCGATGGTATCAATTTTATAGTAAACATCGTTACGGCTTGTATTAACAGGATAGCCAAGATTTTCGGGCTCGCTCCATCGTGTGAAATCTCCTTTTATCCTGAAAATATCATAGCCGCCTAAACCATAATGCCAGTCGGAGCTGAAATACAAAAGCGTATCCCTTTCATCATAAAAAGGTGTAATTTCATTTCCTGCAGAATTAATTTTTGACTCAATAGTATAGTAATAAGCAAGCTCTTCATCAATATCGGGCCGTTCTTTACCAATATTTTTAACTTGTCCGAAAGAGTCATCCGGTAAAATTTCCGAGTACCATATATCAAGCTGTCCGCTTCCTTCTTCTCTGTCGGATACAAAAAGCAGATAGTATTTACTTCCCGATTTAGCAATAAACGGTTGTGTTGTAATTTTCCCCGGCTGATTGATTATTTGGGGCAATTCCATAGGTTCTGTCCATTTGCCATCAATGAATTTGCTTTTTAAGATTTTTGTTTCGTTATTTTGATTATTTCCATAAGTCCATGTAAAATATAGCTCATTTTTATTTCTGCCATAAACTAAATTGGCAGTATGAGCATCTGAACGGTTAATGAGCGTATCCAACTGTTCGGATTTCCGCCATTTATTATTATTTTTAAGTGTTTTATAAATATTCACCACAAAAGAGCTGTCTTTGCCTACGGGTTGCATCGAAGAGAAGAACAAAACGGAGTCGTTTGAAGGGTATGCGGCAAAATCGCTGAAATAGGTATTTACGGTTGTATCAAGGTGAGTAATATCGGCTTTTACAGGATTGGCTTTTATTTCAATTGCCTTTTCACAGGAAACTATTTCATGCTGTGCTTTAATGGTATAATAATCGTTTTTGTGCTTATTTATATCATAAAAATATTTATAATTTATCTGAGCGAATTGATATTTCCCCTGATATTTCTGCATTTCGGCGAGCCGGAATTGAGCCAGAGGATAATGTTTGACACTGTCTCTAACTATTTTTGCATAGTATTCAGCCGCTTGTTCATAGTTATGTGTAAGCCGGCATGCTTCCGCATATTTGTACATTGTTTCATAATCTTTTTCCGAATCCACAATATACCGGTAAAGCACGAAAGCACGGTAATAATCACCCTTTTCATAAGCTTTATTTCCTGCTCTGAGATAGTCGTGGTTAACCTGGCTGAAAGCGGTTATACCTAGTAAATGTAATGAAATAATTATTTTAAAAATTTTCTGTGAACCAGAAAATATTTTCATCGCTTGATTTTTTAAATTTTATGTTCTCTTAATAATTCCTTCCATTTTTCAATATGAAAATCTTTTATCTCTGTTGAATTTTTGGCGTCAGTAATAAGATTTTCAGTATAAGCTAATAGAAAACCTTTGTAATTTTTAATAAAGCGTAAATAATATTTCAGACTTGGGATTATTCCGTTTGCGATTATTTCAAGTCCGCTGTCTTTGTATAATTTCAGAATAAATTTATTGATATAATCTTCTTCTTCCTTTGATACAAAAGTGTTTTTGTAAGTTGTAAGTAAATAATACCTTTCAATCGTAGTCTTTTCAGATTTTTTGGCAATATCAAAAATCAAATTACGGTCAATTGCAATGTTATGTTTAATTTCAACCATTTCGAAAGGAGTGTTATCTTTATTCCAAACTTCTATATCACCAAATCCGTGTTTATCAGATGAAGTATGAACATTTAAAGGTCTTAATACTTTTTCGGAATACCTTTTTACCTCTTTTATTAATTCCTGATATACTGTATAAATAGCAATTACCGGTAACCTCGAACTTAATTTTGTTTCAAAATGAGCTTCAAGCATTTTTATAACAGTAGTAATGTTAACTATTTCGTCAAAGTTAATGGCTTCAATTGTTTCATCAAAGATTGCATATTGTTGCTGTGATAAAACAAATAGTTTTGCAAAAATATATTGAAGGCAATCTTTTGGTTTAACTTTTTCTTTTTGAATAACATCAAAGAGTTCAAGGTAGCTGCTTTTAACATTTTTATCTCTTATTTTCAAATTCATTCCTTCTCTTTTAGTCCAAGGTATTTTTTCTCTTGTAGCTAAAGTTAAAAATGCGGATTCTTTGTTTGCATATTTAGGAAAATGCTGTTTGAAAAAAGGAGCGGTTATTTGTGTGTCAAGGCTGCGAGCTGAATAACCTTTGTTAAAATCTGTTCTATGAAGTCTTATATCTTGTTCAGGTGTTGTAATCTTTTTTACAAGGCTTGTAACTAAAGCAGAGAGCAATGATTTATTACTGTCTATTTTCCCAATTAATGTGTCAATATTGGATGTAATGATATCCGGAAAGTTATTGAGCTTGTTCTTTTCAATCAGTTTTTTTGCATTTGATAATGCTTTTTCTAAAATTTCTGTTTCTTTCATGCAAATAATTCTAAATTATATTCATTCATTTTTTGTAATCTGTCCTCAGCATATTTAACATATTCATCAAAAATCTCAATACCGATATAATTTCTTTTCAATCGTTTTGCAACTGCTGCCGTTGTTCCTGAACCAAGAAAAGGGTCAAGTACAATATCATTTTCTTTTGAAAGCAATCTCATAATTTCCTGTACGACAAACTCAGGATAAACGGCGGGGTGTCCAATACCTTTTATTGTTTCAACAGTTGATTCAATGATGTCCCTTCTCATAGAATTACCGTATATTTTAATAAGCGTAAATCCTTTTTTCTCAATTTGTGTCAATCTTCCGCCTGCCTGCCCTCCATAAGGTAAGGCGTGCATGTCACGAATTTTCATTCTAAAACTTTCAATTTCTCCTCTCTTTACTTCAATGATTATTTCTGATAATTCTTTCCTTGCCAATTCTTTTTCTTCCTTACTTAGATTTGATTTTTCAATTAGCTCAAAATATTTTTTCCCTATATCATTTCCAGCTTTCTTTCCATTTCCATTAAGATATTTATCCTTATAATCTAAAAATTCTTCTTTATTAAAATAGTAGTTATTTGATTTTGCAAATAGGAAAAATGGTTCTTTTGAAGATACAAGTTTTTTAGGATCCTGTTTTGGTGAGGGATTTATTTTAACCCAAGTTATTTCATTGATTAATTTTACTTTCTTTTCTTTTTGTACTTCAATCGCAAAGCGGTAAGGTACTAATAATAAATTACCATCAATATATTTATCGCCAATATTAAAAACAATTGAACCGGTATTTTTTATCACTCTAATACATTCGTTAAAAATTTTCTTAAGATTATGAACATATTCCTCAACTGTTTTCTCGTTACCAATTCCAATATTTCCGTAATCTCTTTGTTGAAAATAAGGCGGACTGGTAATTATTAAGTCAATACAATTATTTGGTAGTTTTTTTAAAACTTCCAAGGAATCTCCGCAATGTATTTTATTAATATCTTCTTGTAATAACATATATATATTGTATTATTTATTTGTAACTATTCACCTGGTTTAAATTATATTGTAACTAATTGCTTATAAATACATTAACCACAAAGTTCACAAAGCTCATTACAAGTTATTAACTTTAAAGATGGGTCTTAAATTTTGAAACAAAGATAAAAAAATTTTTATAATAGAAATATACTTATCTTTGTCGTAAATAACCATTATCATAAATAATGAAAAATATCATAGCTTTTTTTCTGCTTTTAATCTTACCAGTTATAAGTTTCTCTCAAAGCCAAGAGTATAAGTTCACAGGTACTATAACAGGCGCAACAAGCGGAATGGGTATTTTAGATAAAAGTCTCGGTGCAATACCTTATGTGGATTCATATTCATATCCTGCTATGCAAGCCACATTCGATTATGGCATTAAAAAATGGTTCAGCGCAGGTCTTGGCGGTTCGTACCAGAAAATGGGCTTCAGAATTCACGATTATGGCGAAATTACAACACCTTACGACACAATCACACAGGAAATAAAAATTGACATAGAACGGCTTAATATTTCCGCAAGGGCATTATTTCATTATGGCAATGCCGGGGTTGTTGACATGTATTCCGGCTTCAGAATCGGGTACCATCAGTTGAAAATCCATTACAATACTAATGACCTGCTTCTTGATATATTGGATGATTTTGATGATGATTATAAAGAAATTGAGTATCTTATATGGTTTTTAAATCTTAGAAAAAAGGATATCGGCAGCCCTTATAAAAAAAATAAATTCAGCTATCAGCTTGTTATGTTTGGCATACGCTATTATTTTGCAAAATATATAGGAATAACTGCCGAGATTGGTTATGGGAGACCATATATACTTGCTTATGGGTTGACGTTCAGATTTTAATTGTTAATAAAAATCCACCTTCTTTGACGTTGGTTATGTAATTAGGGTTTGAGGGGGAACGAGGGGGTGAGTATGCTTCTTAAGTT
>JACQWN010000396.1 GCA_016209245.1 Bacteroidia bacterium | reverse complement strand
TCGTATCGAGCGTTTATCGAGTGATTGCCCCAGCAATCGTATCGAGCGTTTATCGAGTGATTGCCCCAGCAATCGTATCGAGATAACCGCAATTATTTTTGACCAACATATATTTTTCGTTGACGAAAAATCAATTTTTTTTGACTAAATTATAAAAAAAATTTTTTTTATGCAACCTTTTTATTATTTTAGCGTCTTAATTACGATTTTTAGTTGTATTAAAAAAAATGTAACTATTTAGGTCAATATTATTCATACGTATATTATCCCAACGAAGTACGAATTTATTACGAACATTTCGACATTTCGACAGGCTCAACACAACGCAAGCTCAATGCAACGCTTAGGAATTACGAATTTACCAACCACGAACCCTTTCGTAATACGTAAATTCGTACGATTCAACTGGCTCACCACAGGTTTTTTTTCGTACGTCGGTGGAATAATAATGTCCATACATAGAATAGTTACAAAAAAACAAAATTAATAATTAAATAATTATAACTATGAGAAGTTTATATTTAATTCCGACTTTGTTGTTTTTGGTTGTTTTGTCATTAAATATTAATGCTCAGCCAAGCAAAGGGGGTACTCCTCCAAGTTTCAGTTTTAAAGCTTTTAGCAGCGATATTGACGAAATTTCTGTCGCTCCTATTGATGTAGCTCAAGCTCTTCAGGAAGATGCAAACAGGCCTGGTCCTTATTGGACGGGAAGATCTATTCCACTGGAAGCTAGTCTGAATAATTCCGGTACATGGACAAATCTGCCTGATGGAACAAAGATTTGGAGATTGAAAATCAGTTCTTCAGGTGCGAAAGCGCTTGGAATAGTCTATGATGATTTTTATATCCCGGAAGGCTGTAAATTATTTTTATATAACGAAGCACAAACGCAGATTATCGGTGCTTATACATCCGAAAATAATCCTCCACAACATTTATTTTCCACTGAACTTGTTCAGGGTGAAACTGTTACATTAGAATATGTCGCTCCAAAAATAATTAAGCAAAAAACCGACAAAAAGCAACTTAAAGGGACAGTTGAAGGCGATAAAATTATTACTGATTCACAACAGCCTATAATGGAAATAAATCCGATAATCAGTATCATCGAAATTGTCTATGTTTACCGGGACGTTTCTTTTCTTGCAAAATATGACCCGAATAAAGATACAGGATGGGGAACTTCTGATGCTTGTGAAGTAAATGTTAATTGTTCTCCGGCCGGTGATGCCTGGCAAGATGAAAAAAGAGGAGTTGCAGAAGTATTTCTAAAAGTAGGCGCTTCCTGGGGTTGGTGCTCAGGCAGTTTAGTTAATACTACCGATAACAGCGGCACACCATATTTTTTAACAGCTTATCATTGCTATGAAGGTGCTACAGCAGCAGATTTGCTGTTATGGGAATTTTATTTTAAATATGAAGCGCCCACCTGTACAACTCCAGGTTCAGAACCTTCTTATGTTACTAAAACAGGTTGTACTTTAACAGCTTCCGGCCCCTATTCCGGTGGTTCTGATTTTTGCCTTGTATTGTTAGAGCAAAGTATGGTACAATCCGATGATCCCTATTATAATGGTTGGGACAGAACCAACACCGCATGGCCAGCCACTTGTGTCGGAATTCATCATCCTGGCGGCGATATCAAAAAGATATCTTATTCTACGGCTGCGCTGGTTAGCTCCGGTTGTCTTACAGGGATGCCGGCGGGTTCAGCATGGACAGTTAATACATGGGGACCAACAGGGAATGGCACCGGTGTTACTGAAGGTGGTTCTTCCGGTTCACCTTTATTTAATTCTTCTGGTCGTCTCGTCGGTACATTATCCGGCGGAAGTTCAACATGTGCCACTCCTACTGCCGGCGACTGTTATGGAAAGTTTTATTATCACTGGGATCTGTCTGGTACAGCCAATTCAGCCCGGCTGAAACCATGGCTTGATCCTCTTGGTACAAACCCGAATAATGTCAATGGCTATGACCCTTTTGCAGGTTATCCGGATTTCTATGGTACACCGACAACCCTTTACCAAGGCAACAAGGTTGATTTCACTGATTTGACCGATGGTGCTACTTCATGGGATTGGCAATTTGAAGGCGGAACACCCTCATCTTCCACCGTTCAGAATCCTGCAAATATATACTACTATGAACAAGGAACATACAATGTAAAATTAACTACCGTTACTGCCATTGCCGGAACCCAAACTATGGAAAAAATCGGATATATCACCGTATTACCTGGCTCGCAGCAGGCACAGATATGGTGCGATGATTTTACCACCCCCGCTAACTGGACTTTAAGCACTCATGGCGGATATACCGATGCATGGGTAATCACTACCGCCGGACCAACAGGTTCATATAGCTCTCCTTTAGGCACAATCGCTTCTACGTCAGGAGGCAACCATGCATTGTTCGATTCAGACGCTCTCGGCGCTCCAGGCGATAACCAATGGGCAAGCGTATCTTCAAACACAGGAGTTGATTGCTCTATCTATGAAAGTGTTACACTGACATTCCAAGAAAATTACCGCAAATTCTATGATAGTACGCTGGTTTATGTAAGCACTGATAATTTTACAACTTCTACAAGATATGAACTTCATGCAGATTATTCTAATAATGACTGGACAGGTAATCCTTTAAATAACTCATTGGATATTTCAAGCGCAGCCTCTGGAAAAACCAATGTGAAAGTAAGGTTTACATACAGAAGCACGCAAGATATGGATCCACAGGCCGGCTGGGCTTATGCATGGCAAATTGACGATGTATGTCTTATGGGTACATTACCAGGTAATAGCTTACCCCAACCGGATTTTACCGCTGATACAAGAAAAATCAGCCCAGGTCAAAGTGTCAATTTTACCGACCAATCACTATATACTACATCCTGGCTTTGGACTTTTGACGGCGGAACACCATCATCTTCAACACTTCAAAATCCATCAAACATAGTTTACAATACACAGGGATATTATTCTGTTACTCTAACCGGTACTAATATTAATGGTTATGTAACGGAAACAAAAACCGATTACATCCATGTGTTTTATGATTGCAGTTTTGATGACAATTTTCAGGAAGGCGACCATCTTTCTTACGCTTATGCTCCAGATCCGTATTGGGGCTATATTCCGGGTCATAACGGTGAATTAATTACCGCTTATGCCGATAAATTTACTATCGGAAACCTGACCGGGAAAGTCAAATCGCTTGTCGTTGGCGTTGGCGAAGCTTATGTTGTCGGCAATACAACGAACGTTACTTTTACTATCTGGGATAACGCCGGTGGCGTTCCCGGAGCGGTATTAGGCACCAGATCCATTGCAGTAAAAGATTTAATGCCAGGATATCTCAATATCGTTGAATTTACGCCTGTTTCAGTCGGCAGTACTTTCTTTGCAGGATTCCAGTTAAAT
>JACQWN010000415.1 GCA_016209245.1 Bacteroidia bacterium | reverse complement strand
CCCTGAGCCAGTTTAATTCAAATAACTATAAACAGGCGATAAAAATGTTCTCGAAGCTGCTTGAGCCGGATCCTGAAAATGCAAAACTGAATTATTGGATTGGACAATGCTATTTATATATTCCTTTAGAGAAACAAAAGTCAATCGAGTATCTGAAAAAAGCGGTTATAAATGTTTCTGAAAAATCCGAGCCGGATTTGTATGAAGAAACTTTAGCGCCTGTTGATGCATATTTCTATCTGGCCAAGGCATTTCATAAAAATTATAAATTCGAGGAAGCGCTTGAGATGCTTGATATGCTGAAAAATAAATATCAGGTTGACAACCCTGAATTTTTGGCAGATATAAATAAAACCGAAGAAGAATGTAAAACAGCTATGGAGCTCGTCCAACATCCCATTGAAATGAAAGTTCAAAATCTTGGACAAGAAATCAATTCAGGATATTCTGAACACAGTCCTGTTTTCTCCGCCGATGAATCAGTGCTGATTTTTACTTCAAAACGAGAAGGAAGCACGGGAGGGATTATTACTGAAGACGTGCAATATTGGGAGGATATTTATATCTCTTATAATAAAGATGGAATCTGGAGCCCGCCTGTGGGTATCGGTTCAAATATTAATACTTCGACCAATGAAGCGACAATCGGCTTATCAGCCGACGGGCAACAGCTTTTTATTTACCGTGACGACAACGGCGATGGAAATATCTATTTCAGCTCGCTGGAAGGAGATATATGGACAATTCCGGTAAAAATGGAAAGTCCGGTTAATTCAAAAGCCGCAGAAAAGCATGCTTCATTATCAGCGGATAAAAAATCGCTGTATTTCAGCAGTAACAGAAAAGGAGGACTTGGAGGCATAGATTTGTATGTTGTACGGAAACTTCCAAATGGATTGTGGGGAGAACCTCAAAACTTAGGTCTTTCAATCAATACAAAATATAATGAAGAAGGTCCGTATATTCATCCTGATGGGGTTACTTTATTTTTCAGCTCGCAGGGACATAAAACTATGGGCGGATATGATATTTTCGTCAGCAATTTTGATGAAGAAAAAAATTCATGGAACGAACCGGTTAATATAGGTTATCCTGTTAATACAACCGAAGATGATATTTATTATACACCGACTGTTGATGGAAAAAGAGCGTATTATTCTTCATATCAGCAAGGAGGGTTAGGAAATAATGATATTTATATTATATCTCTTCCCGAAACAAAAGTTAAACCGCTTGCCGTATTTACCGGTATTGTCATGCTATTTAACGGAAATCCCCCAAAGGAAGGCTTTATCTCTGTAGTTGATAAGAATACAGGTGATGAATATGGTGTTTATACCCCTAATTCCAAAACAGGTAAATATTTATTTATATTGCCTGTAGAAAAAGAGTTTATATTAACTTATGAAGCTGAAAACAATCTTTCATATAAAATGAACCTGATTGTTGAGAAAGGAACTTCGTATGAAGAAATACAAAAAGCCATACATCTTCCGCCGGTAGTGCTTGGAGGAACTGTCAGCGAATATATTCTTCAATTTGATGATGGAACTGCAGAAGTGAACCAGACCACTGAAAATCAAATCAAGGATTTAGCAGAATTAATGATTGAAAAGAAGGAAATTTCAGCAAAATTTATCTCCGACAGCGACCAGCATTTTGAAAAGCTTATCCGTAAACGTGAAGAAATTATCGCTGATAAGCTGGGAGATAAAGGTGTAGAGCCCGACCGCATAATAAGCAGCTTCTCAAAAGAAAACCCTGATAATTCTGTACAAATGAAAATATCAGCCGATGACACTAAAGATATGGTCACAGAGAAAAAAGAAGAGCCGTCAGGTTTAAAAACAACTGATAATATAATTTCGGGCCGACAAGTAGTCGTGAAAGATATATTTTATGACTTCGATAAATATCAAACCGACATATATTACGATAATATGAATATTCTGGCAGAATATCTGGTAAATAATCCTGATGTATCAATAGAAATTGTAGGACATACCGATGCACAGGGTTCCGATGAATATAATGAGCGGCTTTCGTTAAAAAGGGCAAATTTTATTAAGGAATATCTTGTTAAAAAAGGAGCTAATAAAGCTTATATTTCGACTAAGGGCGAGGGAGAAGACAAGCCCATCGCTCTTGATGCAAGCCCCGAAACAAGAAAATATAACCGCAGGGCTGAAATTTACGTAAAAAAGAATGGGAGAAATCAACTTGTTATTGAACATGTAAAAGTACCGGAAATATATAAAATAAGATAGATTTATTAGTTAGCGCAATGGTTCAATGGTTTAATGGCTGAATGGTTAAATGGTTAAATGGCTGAATGGCTGAATACAATTTAGCAATTTAACATTTCGACAAGCTCAATGCATCGCAATTTAGCAATTTAACATTTCGACAAGCTCAATGCATCGCAATTTAGCAATTTAACATTTCGACAAGCTCAATGCATCGCAATTTAGCAATTTAACAATTTAACAATGTAGCAATTTAGCAATTTAGCAATGTAGCAATGTAGCAATTTAGCAATGTAGCAATGTAGCAATTTAGCAATATAGCAATGATATCCAAGAGAAATAGAGCGATGAAAAGTATTATAATTATTATCACAATATTTATAGCACAAAATTGCCTTTATTCACAAGTCGTTGATAAAAAAAAGTATAAAAAATTATTTAAAGATGCTGAATATTATTTTTTATATGAAAATTATGCAAAAGCATTACCTCTGTATCTTGAGATTTTTGAGAAGGACACTTTTTTAGCAAATAACAATGCCAATCTGAATTACAAAATTGGCAACTGTTACCTTGAAAATCCTTTAAAGAAATCTCTTGCATATCCATACCTTGAAAGGGCGGTCAAAAGCATTAGCTTTGACTATCCGATAGGCACATATAAAGAGTTTAACGCTCCGATTGAAGCTTATTATTTGCTTGGCGATGCCTACAGATGTATTTTCGAATTTGATAAAGCAATTGAGGCATATATGAAGTTTCTTGATATTTATCAGCAATATAAGAACTATTCCGAGCTTGAAGAAGAGCTTTATAATACCGCTTCAATTTTAAACGACATCCAGGCATGTAAAAATGCCAAGGAGCTTTTATTGTTATCAGCTCATAATACTGTTCGGGTAACCAACCTTGGAAATATTGTCAATACTGAATACCCTGAATATAACCCTGTTGTTTCCGGCGATGAAAGCACTTTAATTTTTACATCCAAGAGAAGATACGATTTGAAAAAGATTGAAAAAAAGGGTATGGTAAATGTTGATGATGAGTATTTTGAAGAAGAAATTTTCTTTTCAAGAAAAGAAAATAAAAAATGGACTACCCCGGTCAACATCTCATATATTATTGGCGCTGATTTTTATACAACCTCAGTATCCATTTCTTATGACGGTATGCAGTTGTTTGTAGCAAAGTTTGAGGTTGAGCCGGGAAATATCGAAAATACTAATCTGTTCTCATGTAAATACAAAGATGGGAATTGGACGCAATTGGAAGAGCTAAACAATAATATTAATACACGCGGTTTTGAATCCCAGGCTTATTTAAGCAAAGATGGGAAAACGTTATTTTTTACAAGCGACAGGGAGGGCGGTTTCGGCGGTATGGATATTTATAAATCGGAGCTTGATGCTTCAGGCGACTGGGGTCCCGCACTAAACCTTGGTCCATATATTAATACAGCAATGGACGAAGCATACCCTTTTATTCTTTCCGATGGAAAAACTCTGTATTTTAGCTCTCAGGCGCATTATAATATGGGCGGCTTTGATATTTTCTACAGCAAGCTCGATGAAAAAGGACGATGGATGACACCTATTAATGTTGGTTTTCCTATTAACAGCATGGAAGATAATATGTTCCTTATGCCTGTGGGCGATGGTACAATTTTTTATACATCGCTTGTTGCAAGCGGCGGCTTTGGCAATGAAGATATTTACCGTATCACTCTTTCGACTACCGATGATGACCAATTATCAGAATTAACCTTCGACTTAGCCCAAATCAGAGATGAAAGCTATGGACATACAATTACTAAAATTATTCCAAATTTTGATAAGCAGCTTCTAAGTCTGAAATCTGATAAATCGCAGGTGGAAATATTAAAAGACACTAAAAATATTACATACAATGATATTAATATTGAAATTAATAAAGACTTGAAAACTTTAGACAATAAAGCCAATGAACTAAAACAACAGGCAGGTATTGCCTTTTTGCTTGCTGACGAAAAAAACCGTTTAGCTAATAAAATCGAAATGCCAATAGACCCTTCCGACACCGCTTCGTTAGCAGAAAAAAGAAAAAAAGAAGATTTAATTGCAATTATGACTTATAATATCGCCGCCAAGCTTGATAATTCTGCATTAGAAATCAGCGAACAGACAAGATTATCAGGCGAATTTGCCGCTTCGGTCAGTAGCGATACTTTAAGCAATTTACAACTCGCGGCTTCAAAATTAAACAATAATAAAGAAGTCATTAATAATAAACTTAATAATTCATACTCAATTCATGGCGATATAAACGAAACCAAGCTCTCGCTGGGCGTTAAATCAAGCTCTTTAGACAACTATAAAACTAATTTGATTAATATTTCAAACCAGATTGACGAAAATAACCAACAGATTCAAAAATATAAAACTGAAATAAATGAACTTAAAAAAAGCATAGAAGCCGCTGTAGATAGATCAAAAATCCGGGCAGATAAGAAAAAAATCATTGAGATTAATTCCAATTTAAAAATGCTGGATGAAGAACACCTTGTGTTAGAAAACAAAAATACCAATACTATTACGGATATCAAAAAGCTTAACGATGAGATAAATACACTTGGAATTAAGCTTATTGTACTTGATGAACTTAGTGCGGCTATTGTTGGGTCTGATAAAACAAACCAAGAGCTGGCTCAAGAGGTTGGAAATATTGATAAAAATTTACTTTCCCAGCAAATTTCAGAAAAAAAGAAAAATTCAAGCACTCTTACTACAATCGTAATACCGACTGACGAAACAGCCATGAATCAACTTCTTACTGCTGTTGAATCGAATGTTGAACAATATAAAGATATAGAAGTTGAGCTATTAGCTAATTTAACCGATACGATTAAAGCTATTCCTTCCGATTCTATTGGAATTTTAGCTAATATTACCGATACCGCTGAATTTATTGCAATGACTAAATATCTATCTGCCGATACTACAAAACTTGTCTCAGCTACTGATATTAATATCCAAAAACTTGATAAAACCTTGCAGCTAACCTTAAAAAGCATTGAAAATTTTACTAAATATCTGAAATATGTAAATTTTGAAATCCCATTCGATGATGGGGATTTTAGAATTAACCGTATTGCTGAAGCCGGGTTAAATGACCTTGTAAGTTTTCTGACAAATTATCCGGCTGTTAAAGTTAAGCTTGAAATATCAAGTCAGAATTTATCCCCCGAGCTTACTGACAAAAGAGCAGAATCGGTCATTGCCAATCTAGCTTCAAAAAATATTGAATTAACTCGGATTTATGGACCAGGCAAAGCTGTATCGGCAGGTATGGCTTCCGTTAATCTGACGATTACTGCTGATGATAGCAAATATATTGCAGCTAAAGCTGATATAATAGCGGAAACCGAAGAAACGACAAAATCTCCTGATATTAAAGAAACCATAACCAACCCGGTTAGTGAAGATGTTACTGCTAATACTCCTTCATCAACAAATGAAGTAATAATTTCTGATTTTCTTTTTGGGTTCGACAAAGATGAAACAGATGAATATTTATTGAACATTGAAAAATTAGCGGTATATCTTGTGAATAATAAAGACGCTGTCATCGAAATTGTCGGGTATTCCGATTTACAGGGTGATGAAAATTATAATCTGACTCTGTCCGTAAACAGAGCAAGATATATTAAAGGGCAATTAATAGAAAAAGGCGCTATTGCTCAAAATATCCGGGTTGGCGGCATGGGCGAAAGCGTTCAGATATCTTCCGATATAAATCCTGCTTCAAGAAAATACAATCGCAGAGCAGAAATCAATGTAATTAAACAAGGGTCAGTTTCAACATTAAAAGTTGAGCGAATAAAGGTACCTGATAAATATAGAATTTAATCATTCAGCCAATAGAACGCAATATTCACCAGCAAAAAGCAAAAAGCAACAAGTCACCCGAACAGTAACAAAAAACCTTATAATTATGATTACTGAACTTACTATAAGGAATTTCAAAAGTATTTCAAATCAGGTATATAAATTTTCTGATTTTGATTTACTTGTCGGAAGAAATAATAGCGGTAAAAGTTCAATTCTTCAGGCAATGGCAATATGGCAATATTGCATTGATGAATTTCATAGAATGAAGCGTACCGGGAAATCAGGGGTTCAAATAGTATTGCCGAACTTTACCGCATTGCCTTTACCGGAATTTAATCTTTTATGGACAGACAAAATTGATAGAAAATATCCAAAAGAAAATGGCGAGAGGAAACAGGAATATATTATTATAGAAATCGTACTTAAATATTTAAAAGTTGATGGGGCTGTTGGTGAATTTGGCGTTTCGTTGAGATATCAAACCCCACAATCAATTTATGCAATTCCGATTAATGGATGGTCTGAATTTAAAAAATTAGATGAAGCGAACGAACTTCCCCATATTGTATATGTTCCGCCATTTTCCGGTCTTGATCCTTTTGAAAAGTGGCTGGACGATGCTGTAGTAAGGCAAAATGTAGGTAAAGGGCAGCCAGGTTCAGTATTGCGCAATCTATTATTACGCGTAATTGACCGATACGAAAATGATAAAGAAGGAAAGGTTATAAGAATAAAACCTGATAAAATAGAAAACTGGAAAACCATTCAGACAAAGATAAAAGATTGGTTCGGGGCTACCCTTCTTCCTCCAAAGTACGAAAAGGGTGTTAGTATTAATATTGATTCTAAATATGAGAACGAAAAAGGAAAAGAATTTGATATAATCTCAGGCGGTAGTGGATTTCATCAGGCGCTCACTCTGCTTGCTTTTTATTACGGGTATGATAAAGTAACCTCATTTCTTTTTGATGAACCTGATGCCCACATGCACGTAAATCTTCAGCGCGAAATTCTCAATTACTTCCGGCAAATTAAAACTACTCAATTTATAATCGCGACACATGCAGAGGAATTTATTAAGGGCGTTGCTCCTGAAAATATTTATTCTGTACTTAAACAAAAACCTGAAAGAGTTCAGTCCAATCCAGAAATAATTACTGCACTTGCCGATGTAAACAATATGGCAATTATAAGGACACAACAAGATCCCTATATTCTTTATGTTGAAGGAGAAGATGATGAGCGTATTTTAAACGGTT
>JACQWN010000414.1 GCA_016209245.1 Bacteroidia bacterium | reverse complement strand
TGTGGACAATTTTGCAACAAATGCATCAGAGCCACCATAATTGTTGATTGTTGTGTCTTCAAAGAATAATGAACCATTAAAATTACCTGTAATTAATACTTCATTCGCATTATCAACCGATAGAGAACGTGTACCATCACCTGCCAAACCGCCATAACTTTTTGCCCAATTAGCATTTCCATAATTATCTATTTTTATGACAAAAATATCAAAATACCCAATACTTACTAATTGAAAGCTATCAATTGAAAGTGTGTCTAAAAAAAGACCTGCAATGTATATATTTCCAATGTTATCAGGTTCAATGCTCATACAAAATACTGTATTAGTACCATAAACAATATTAAACCGTTGTATTTTTCCAAAAGGGTTCATTTTTAGGATAAAACTATCAAAACTATCATCACCTTCAAGATAAAAAGTATCAATTTGAATTGTACCAGTAAAATCACCTATTACAAAAACATTATTATCATCATCACAAACAATACTTGAAGAATATGCTGTATTCAAAGAATAATCATCTATTAACCAAATAAGACTTCCAGAACTATTAAGTTTTGATATAAATATTCCAGGGTTATAATTTGGTGTCTGTAAAATAGTGTCTTCAAAAAATGCTATATCATTATACTGGCCGGTAACGAGAATATTCCCCTCATTATCTACAGCAATAGATTTTCCTAAGTCATCCCCCCCCTGCGTGGGTTGCCCATTCCCATTGAACCAATTGAGCAAAGGAGCTGATACTGAAAGTTAGACTTGAGATTATTATGAGAAAGGTATTTTTTAGCTTCATAGGGCTCGCTTATCTTATCACGGTCACATTTCCTGAATACTCATGTTCAAGCCCTGAAATATCAACAACTTTTACAAGCCATTTATAAACTCCGACCTTGACAATTTTACCCTTGTTGAGAACCCTGCCGTTCCACCGATCTTTCTCATCCAGAGTATTTCCATAAAATTCGTCAGTTTCAAATATTAATTCGCCCCAGCGGTCGTAAATATACAGATGATAACAACCATCACAATCGGCAATACCATTACCTTCCGGTGTGAAATAATCGTTTTGTCCCTGCGTATTGCCAGGCTTTGGAGTGAATGCAGTAGGCGTATAGAAAGTAAATTCAGGTCTGACTATGAATTGTAAAATTGCCGTATCAGTGCATCCATAAGATGTGCTTGCTTCAAGTCGTACAAGAAATGTATCCGCCCGTTCATAAATATGAACAGGATGTTGATCATAAGAGTAAGTAGCATCGCCAAAATCCCAGCTCCATAACTCTCCGCCCGTAGTTTGATTTATAAACTGTACTTCGGCATTGAAAAGACTTGTAATATGATCCGGGCTACTAATAAAATCAGCATCAGGATTAGCATATACCTCAACCAAATTTTCATACATAAATTCTCTGGTACAATGATATATGTTGTCTGTCACTAGTAATGTTACATTGTATGTGCCCGCTTGTTCATAAGTATGTGACGGGCTTTGTAAATTTGATTCGTTGCTTGAGCCGGAAGCAGCATCACCAAAGACCCAATAATATGAAACATTCATTTGGGCTATATCGTTTGTAAAATTAACAAGCAACGGCTGACAGCCTTCTAATCGGTCGCCAATTACATCAATCAAGGGGGAAGGATGAATCGTAACGATTTTATCATCAATTGCAGGTATTCCGCATTGGTCATAGACTGTTAAATAATAGGCAGTAGATTCGAAAGGAGAAACTGTGATTGTGGAATCGGTGCCGCCATTGCTCCAGAGATAGTAAACATCGCCATATGCATTTAAAATATTGGCAATCATGTTTACCGGTTCTCCTTCACACACCGATGTATCAACAGCGAATATCACAGCTTGTAATTGCGGACGGACGCTGATTGAAACTACGGCCGGAGTCAGCGATTGACAACCATTTACATCTACGGCTGTAACCATATACATTGTTGAATTTGCCGGTGAAACCAATTGGCTTTGGCTATTATTCATCGTAGTATCCGACCAGTAGTATATATATCCAGGTGTACCGCCCGAAGCGGTAGCCGATACTACGGTTGTCTGTCCTTTACAAATATAACCTGAACCATGTCCAAATACACTTAAAGGATTCGGCTGACTAATTGCAAAAGCAGTGAATATCTCGCAGTTATCAGCATCTGTAATGCTTACATGGTAGTAGCCACTCATCAGATTTTCAGCTATGGTATCGTATATACCGGCTGAAATAATATTCGTATCATTACTGGTAATAAAAGCCCATTGATAGTAATATGGTGGTGTCCCGCCGTTTACTTTTACCAGTGCTCCTCCATCGCTGTAATTATAGCAAGTAGGGCTATCGGTAAATACGGAAGTAACAACAGGAGGCATAATTCTTCCAACTTGAACATATTGACTGACATAACAGTCGTCATCAAGCTGGTCAACAATAGTTAATAAATAACTTTGATTGAAATAAAATCCGGTTGCAACAGGACAAGTATTTGGCGGAGACCAAACGCAGTCGAACATTCCGGAGCCGCCGTCTATATCTGTTATTGTAACTGTCCCGTTTGGTTCGTCGCAAGTAGTCGGAGCTGTAATAATATAAGGAACAATAGGTTCAGGTTGTGTGACTGTAAAGCTGGAGTCTATATTACATTGAGGATTTAGCTGGTCATAAAGTACGACCAGACAAGTCCCGGCGCAAAGTTGACCTGCAACATTCGATACTCCTCCGTTGCACCATAAATACATATAGGCATTTGAACCGCCTGTCGGGTTAATATTTATAATACCATTGCAAAAATCATGACATGTTATATTCTGAACAGTTGCGGTCATATTTAGTTGCTGAGGTTGTCCAATTACCGCTGCAGCTTGTGTTGTACAACCATTAATATCGGTTACAGAAACATCTACATATCCGGCGCATAACCCTGTTGCCTGAATCAGAGTAGCCCCGGAAGACCACAAATATGAATATGGCATGGTTCCTCCAATTACACTAACAGATGCAAGTCCATTGCATAAGCCAAAGCAAGTAGCATCCTGCGTATTTGTTACCAACGATTGCAGAAGAGCGGGCTCGCCGATTTCGAATGTTTCAACTGCGATACAATTGTTTGTATCCATAACCTGAACCGAGTATGTTCCTGCATCAATATTATTTATTGTATTTCCGGTATCAATTTGTATTGAAAATTCGTTGAACCACGTAATAGTATAAGGGCCGGCAGGCGGGTTGGAATCTAAATATGATACCGATGCGGAGCCATCACTGTATCCGTTGCAACCGGCATCATTAACCGCCACATTTACAATATCCGGGCCGTTCAGATTATTAACATTAATTGACGTTGTTGTTGTACAACCATTATTATCTATAATTGTTACTGAATAAATACCTGCTGCAAGTCCGCATTCATAAGGTGAGTCGCCTGACGTGATGCTCCAGACAAAAATGAATCCCACAGTTCCGCCATTGAAAATAATCTGTGCGCAGCCATCGCTCATGCCGCATGTTGCATCTGTTACAATTACATCAGCAACCTGTAAAAGCGGGGGTTCAGATATGGTTGCATTATCAGATAGCGAACATCCGGCATCGTCAATTATAGTAACACTATATTGTCCTTCACAAAGATTTGATAGTATTGAGCTGACAGGTTGACCAGGCGCTCCGGGAACCAATGTATCTGTTTGCAGAGTGGACCAAATTATATAATACGGCGATTGACCGCCGACAATTTCAGCATTGAGAATACCGTTGCACATACCATAGCATTGCACAGAACTGTCGGGAATGGAAATAAGCAATGGAGGCGGTTGATTAACAATAACCGATGTATTTATCATACAGTTGTAATAGTCGGTTACTGTCAGATAATAAACACCCTGTGTCAGATTTGAAATGCTCTGGGTAGTTCCGTAATTTGTACTATTATATTCCCATTGATAAGAATATCCTGAAATACCTGGCGTACCGCCGGTGACTATTGCGGAAATACTGCCGGTGGCATTATTATAACAGTCAACATCAACAATATTGATATTCTGAAATTGCAGAGATGATGGTGAACCCACGTTAATACATGCGGTTTGCGAACAATTGTTATCATCATAAACCGTGAGACAATAATTACCTGCTGTTAGGAAGTATGCTGTGTCGGTCATTTGATTATCTATCCAAACATAATTATATCCAAGGACAGGAATTGGGGTTCCACCGTATAATATATCAACAAACGCCATTCCATTAGCGATTCCGGAGCAAGAAGCATCAATATTATCAAGACCCAGGATAATCTGTGTTGGTTGGCTGAGAGAAAAACTTTGTATAACGGAACAGTCATTGGCATCGGTAATCTGGATGCTGTAATTTCCGGCTCCTAAATCAAGATATTGATTTCCTGAAGCATTTCCTCCGCCGGACCATAAATAAATATATGGACTTGTACCTCCATATACATTCACAAGGGCTGAACCATCGGTTCCATTAAAGCATAGTGGCGGTTCGGAAGTCAAGAAGAAACCAAGTGTTTGTGCCGGCTGTTGAACAATAGCAAAATCAACATCGGAACAATTATTTTGATCTGTCACAGTAATATAATATGTGCCGGCTGTCAGGTTGGTTGCTATTGGAGCAGCTTGTCCATTCGGGTCGCTCCAGCTATAAGTCAGAAAACCCGAGCCCCCTGTTGTACTCGCAAATATACTGCCTGTAGCATCGCCATAACAAAGAATATGATGCACTGAATCAATATGAACAGTAGGACCTGATATATTATTTACAATATAAGCTTCAACAACAGAACAAAATTTAGCATCTTTAACAGTAATAACATAAGTTCCGGCAGGAATATCAACTATTGAACTAGTTGTTGCGCTTGTATTCCATAGATAAGTATATGGGACTGCTCCGCCTGCAACAACAACGGAAATGGAACCGTCGGACTGACCACAACTGGCATCAACGATAGTTTCAACCAAAGTAATCGGGGTCGATTGTGTAACAGTTTCACAGCTTAATACCGAACATCCGTTATCGTCAAAAACCGTTACACAATAACTACCGGCAAGGACCGACGGGTTAGGAACTGTTGAACCATTGCTCCATTGATAGGAATATTGAGGGGTCCCTCCTGATGTATTTGTTGTAATATTGCCAAAACCTCCATAACAGTCAGGTTCTGTTGGTATCAACGATACTGTCAGAAGTGCCGGCTCATTAATTGTAACTGAAGCTGTCGCCGTACAGTTATTATTATCTGTAACTGTTACAGTATAAATATTTCCCGAAAGGTTCGATACTGTTTGTGTATTACCTGCATTGTTGTTCCACAGCACCGACTGAATAGTTCCCGAATAAGAAACGGTAGCTGAGCCGTCGGCAAATCCATTACAGGTAACATGATTTACATTAACAATGGTGGCGATACCGCCCGGGGCATTAGGGACAGTTACGTTTGCCGTTGTAGAACAACCCAAGGCGTCATAAACGGTGACGGTGACAGGTCCCGGGGGTAAATTTTGCGCCGTTTGCTGGTTTGAAGGCGACCCGGCAGACCATTGATATGAGTATGACCCCGGATTTCCCCCTGTAACATTTGTTGCAGTTGCTGTACCGTCGGATTGATTACAATATGCAGTAGTTGCTGTAGCAGAGGCGGTTATTACAGATGGTTGTGTTAATGTAACTGATGCCGTGCCTGTGCAACCATTAACATCTGATATAGTCACACTGTAAGTTCCTGCACATAAGTTGGTAGCCGGATTTGTTGTTTGACCGCCGGTTCCAAAGCTCCACTGATAAGTGTAGCCCGGTGTCCCACCCGTGGCTGTAACTGTTGCAGTACCGTTACATGAACCATTACAGGTTGGATTTGTTGAACCTGATACGATTGCAGTTACTTGTGATGGTGTTGCTACAACTCCACTGGCAGTAGCGCCACAACCATTAATATCAGTTATTGTAACTGTGATGGTTCCTGCCGCCAGTCCGATAGCTGTATTTGCAGATGAAGCGGAGCTTGTCGAATATGAATTAGACCATTGATATGTATAGTTTGCTGTACCACCAGTGACCTGTACAGTTGCAGTGCCATTACTTCCGCCATAACAACTGACACCTGTCGTACCGGTAATAGTTGCAGTGATACCGCCAATATCGGTAATAGTTACACAAGCCATGGCTGTACAAAGATTAGCATCTGTAACAGTTACACAGTAAATTCCTGCTGTAAGCCCGTTGGCAGTATTGCTGGTAGCCCCTCCGTCCCATGAATATGTATAGTTGGGAACACCGCCGTTCGGAAATGCAATGGCAGAACCTGGTGTGTTGCAATTTGCAGATGTCCCCGTAACTGTAACAGTTAGTTGTGCCGGCTGTGTCAGTGTAACACTTTCCGATGTACTGCATCCGTTATTATCGGATATATCAACAGTATGAATGCCTGCGCATAAATTACTGTAAGCTTGTGTTGTGCCTGAAGTAGTATTTATTGAAGTGCTGTTATCCCAATTATAGGTATATGGAGAAGTACCTCCCGAAACCTGTACTGTAAAGCTGCCAATACAAACTCCGTTACAGTTAAGATTTTGACTTGATGTAACTGAAGAAGAAGGACCGCTGTTGTCGCTCACATTTACAGATGTTGCCGCTGTACAACCCAAAGCATCGGTAACAGTGACAGGATAAGAGCCAGATGGAATATTTGTAATAGGATTGTTTGTACTGCCAGTTGTCCAGAAATAAGTATAAGGGGCGGTACCTCCTGAAGGTGTTACGGTTGCTGTGCCTGTAGAACCGCCGCAACTTGAATTTGTGCTGCTTGTTGTGAGTGTAATAGCGGGAGGCTGGCTAACACTGACCGATTGGACATTAGTACAAGCCGGCGCTCCTGCTCCATTATCAGTTGTTGTAACATAATAAGTGCCGGGGCATAAACCGGAAATACTTTGTGTTGTGGCTCCGGTGCTCCATTGTTCGCCGAAAGGTCCTATGCCTCCGGTCGCTGAAACAACCTGTGCCGTACCATTACATACTCCATTACAGGTAGCATTAGTTGAAGCCACACTAACAGAAATAGCAGGGGGTTGGGTAATTGTAGCGCTTCCTGTACCTGTACAACCCAGATTATCGGTTACAGTAACCGTAAAGGTTCCGGGACAAAGATTACTGATAGTTTGTGTATTGCCGCTATTCGACCAACTGTAGTTAGTAAACACAGAAGATCCATAAGGTCCGCCTGCTGCGGGAACTGCCTGAATTGAGCCGTTGCATGAACCGTTGCAATTTATGTCTGTTTCGCTAAAAGTAAGAACTGGCAGATTATATATCGTTACAGGAATTACCTCCACGTCAGAGCATCCTGCAACCGTCGCAGTAAGTTTAACATTATAGATTCCAGGGTTTGTATATGTATATGTCGGATTTGTTGATGTATTATCGGTAGTGCCGTTGCCGTCAAGGTCCCATGCATAGCTTGTCGCTCCGGTTGAAGTATTTGTAAAGCTGACAGTATTTCCGGGCGGGTCGGGCTTATCGCATTGATTGCCGTTATAAGTAAAACCGGCGGTAACAGTGCCTCCACTTGCGGAGACACTGATTGTACCCGATGCTGTACATCCGTTGTTGTCAGTTACAGTTACACCATAAGAACCAACTGCAAGATTGGTGAATGTATGAGAGCTTGGTGCCTGGTTCCAAACACTCGTCCCCGGCGGTGATATTTGATAGTCAAATACAGAGACCCCATTTGTTACAATTGCTGTGATACTTCCATCGGAAAGGCCACATGTTGCAGCGACTGATGTCAGGTTTATCGTCATCTGCGCAGGTTGATTTACCGTCGCAGTTGCAGTAGAAGTACAACCGTTATTATCAACAACGGAAACATTATAAGTGCCGGGACATAAATTAACAATTGTATTACCAGATGTTGGAGTGTTCATGGTTGTATTGGAATATCCCAACGAGGCATTTGTCCAGTAAATATCGAACACAGGAGTTCCTGATGTGATAGCAACGGTAGCGGTTCCATTACAGGAACCATAGCAGGATACTTGTGTTGCCGAGGTTGTAAGAGTAACAGGAACAGGAGCGATTGGGGAGATATTATCAACTAAAATGCAGGCACAATCAGTACATCCTAAATTTTGTGAAACCAACAATATATGGTCCCAGTTCGAAGTTGGAGTGAACGTGACGGTATAAGTTTGCCATGTAGTATTAGTGACGTTGCCTGAACTCCAGAGAAGCTGTCCCATATCGCAACCGCCATTAACGCCGGCCGTACCTCCATATATTTGAAGCTGAATACATCCTTGAGTCAGGCAGGCATCTCCCCATGAATTATATGCACAAGCCAAATCAATTGTAAAACTATAAGGCAATCCGGCAACCATATTACCGCTTAATGTTTGGCCTGCGCCTTCCTGCCAGCTCCCGGAGAGTTGATGAACAAATCCGACATAAGAACTTCCGTTAGAAGGAGCTAAATCAACGCCCCATGAACCAGGCTGAGTGTCAGGAGTTGTTCCAGGCATACAAATATCCCAAGTAGGAGGCGTTACATGAGGAGCGGGTGTTCCCTCCAAAGATGGATTTTCTATTGTTAAAATATTCCCGGTACATTGGGAATATATTTTAATAATAGAAAAAAATCCAATTACCAAAAGAATTATTCGTTTGTTTATCATACAACATAAGTATTAAAAATTAATATTTTCTCATAGCGTCTCTTAAACCCAACAGGAACTTCGCGACCTGTCGGGTTTAAGAAATAAAAAAATTAATATTTTCTCATATCACTTCAGCTCTACCAGCCAATAGCTGTTCACTTCGTTGTTTATATCAATTTTCAGCAAATAAGTTCCGGCGGGATAGCCCAATTGTTTGGCGCTGAACTCGTAGCGATAGCTGCCATTAAACTGTTGTCCGTTGTAAATCGTGTGTATTTTCCGTCCTGTAAGTGAAAATACTTCGAGCGTTATTGACGATATATCTTTCAGTATGTAATTAATTGTTGTAGCTTCCATATAAGGATTCGGATATACATAAAACTGCACTTTTCCCTTTTCTATGGCAAGAATGTCTCTTTCGTTTTCTTCTGAAATATTTTCATTGGATTCGTAATAATCGTTTACCCTGCCGTTTTTCAGGGAAAGAAAATTCGCCTGTTCAAGCGACAATATCCATACGGCGCCGGCATCTGTCACACCATCATCGTCTTTTGCCGAGCCGACGCCTATATTGAATGTACCGTCGCCGGCAAAGTCACCCATCACGGTAACTGAACTTCCGAAGCGGTCGTCGTTATCTAGTTGCCCGCTGAAGCAACCCTGTGTCTGGCTGATTTTCTGGTAACCATTTACCGTTCCGTCAGAGTTCAGGTACAATACCCATACAGCGCCACGGTCTGCACCGCCATCGTCGGTAAACAGCGCTCCTACCAGCATATCGGTGACACCGTCGCCGTTGATATCGTCACTTTTATTTATGGATTCTACGGAAGAACCGAAGTAATCGCCTGGTGAAATTACACCACCAAAGTTATTATCGCTTATACGGTTGAAATTTTTTACCGTTCCGTCGTTATTCAAAAAAAGCAACCATACCGCTCCTTCTCTGTATCCTTCGTCGGAATCGCAATATGCGCCAACAGCTATATCTGCTGTATTATCTCCGTCCAGATCGCCTAATGAAGTAATGGTTCTACCGAAATTATCGCCTATATCCAATCCGCCGGTAAAACCTCCGATGTTGTTTCCGATTTTCTGATAGCTCTTGACTGTTCCGTTGCTGTTGAGGAACAAGATGAAAATTGCACCCATGTCATTGTCAGCTCTGCGCATTCCGGCAGCAATATCATTGACGCCGTCGTTGTCAAGGTCGCCTAATGCTGCACAACCGCTGCCGAACATTTCAGGAGTATAGAACGGTTCAGTAAAATTCCCCTGCGTATCGCTTATTTTTTGATGCCATTTTATCGTTCCATTAGTGTTTAAAGAAATTATCCATAATGCTCCGTTATATATTGCGCCTCCATCATTATCAAAATCGGCGCCGACTGCTATTTCTGTTCTGCCGTCAAGGTCAAGGTCGCCGATTGTATCAACTCTTGTTCCGAAAATTCCACCACCTGTTAATGACAATGCCGGAGAAGAAATTTTATAGTGACTTTTAACAGTTCTGTCGGCATTCATAAACAAAATGTAAATAGCGCCTTTGTCGATGCCGTTGTCGTCGTCCCATGGAGCGCCCACGGCAAGGTCTTTGATGCCGTCGCCGTCAAGGTCGCCGATACAGGCTGTGCCATAACCGAACGAATCTCCGTTATCGAGGATACCGGTAAAATTGCCATACGTGCGGCTAATTTTCCATTGACCAGTTACCATGCCCGGCAGGTAAATACTTTCGACTACACCCATTGATTCGGCGGTACAGCCATCAGAGTTGGTGACAGTAACGGTATATTCACCGGTCTGGAGAGACGCAAGGCTTTGCGTCTCTGCGCCGGTGTTCCATAAATATGCGTAAGGTGGCGTACCGCCCGATACCGTAACGGTTGCCGTACCGTCGGCATAGATGCAGGTAGCAGGCGTTGTTTCAATAATTATTTCAATGGATGCGGGCTCGGTAACGGTTACAGTGCCTGAAGCTGTGCATTGATGGCCGTCGGTAACGGTAACTGAATATTCACCGGACTGTAGATACACAATGCCTTGCGTCTCTGCTCCGGTGTTCCATAAATATTCGTAAGGCGGCACGCCGCCGGTTACGGCGCTCGTTGCGCTGCCATCGGAATAATCGTAACATGTTACGTCGGTTTTTGTAAGCGTCAATTCCATGGGTTCTGGTATGGTTATCGTATATCCTGCCGTACTGCTGCAACCGGCGCTGTCGGTCACAAAAAGGGAAATATTATAAGTACCTGGCAAATCGTATAAATATACTGGATTAACCACTATTGAAGTATCATCATTACCAAACGACCACAAAGTATTATATGGTGGAATACCGCCGGTGACTGACGATGTAATGTATATACTATCACCGTAACAAATAGGAGCAAGAACTGCTATTTCTGCCTGTAAAGTATCTAAATAGAAGTATAACGGCAACTCGTTGGTCCATTCTATAAGTGTTTTAAATTCTGCATTTTTAAATGGTTTATCTTTACCATGTCCAAAAGTATATTTTACATTTTTATCAATGCCAGTTAAAACGGAATATTTGAAAGTAAATTTACCTGTAATATTTGTATTAACAGAAATCACTTCATTATATGCAGTATCGAGTAACGAAACCTTAAACCCCTTTAAATTAATATCGCAATCTGAATAATGAATATACCCGTATATACTTGGGATTATTGGAGATATCTGATATGGTAATTTTATCCAATCCTTACCTCGTATGGAATCATATCTGCAAATTATTTTATTGGCGATAATACCCGGATGACTCAATGTATCATTAGCTAATAACCGTAGTACTTGTTCTTGTTGCGAAGTTATTTCATATATAGTCTTATTGTTCTCTTTTAGATCAATAAGAATATTGCAAACTAATTTGTATTTTTCATAATTTGCCGTCTGTTTGCTGTCGAGATTATATTTTGACGGTATTGCAAGTAGTTCATTGACCGCATTAGTTATATCATTCAATGTAAAACAATATGAAATATATTTGTAACTGTATTCGAGCGTATTTTGTTCAAGGAGGAAATCCTTCAATACAGGCTGGGAGGATGGCAATGTATCTTCAAGGTAATATTTGATAATTTCGTCGGCAATAAACTCCTTTTGCTGCAATAAAGATTCTATTCGAGTTTCCATCTCTGTTTTTGGTGAAAGAACAGTACTGTTTGCATCAATTAACTCGCGCATTTCCTGGGGTAATGGACTAGTCATTTCATCAAGGTTTTTCTGTATTTTATAATTTATTGCTGATTGTGGATTTGCGACAAGTATATCTGTAAGATTCTGCGGTGTAAAATAATTTTCTTTTTTTATAAGCGAAACCATTACTGTATCCGATAACCATGGAGAATCGTCAAGAAGTTTCTTTTTCATATTTTTAGGGTTATGGTTCTGTTTAATTTTTTTAAGCATCCAGTCGGTTTTATTTCCATCAACAAGTTGAATGTATTCTGCAAGTAAAGTGTAAGACTTTTCCCCAAATTCTCCGAATTTAGTAATCAACTGGGCAACCGGTGGTTTGTCAATTTTAAAACTTGAGGGACAAACTTCATCCATTGTTATAAATGTAATATTGGAAGCATGAAGAGCGACATCGCTCGTTTTACATTGTGGTATCATAGCTTGATTACCAAGATGATAGAAATACTGAATATTTCCGTCATTAATATTCATTCCTCCACTTATACATGCGCTGAATAAATTTCCTGCAGGTTCATATAAAGTTCCCTGATTTGAACTAATAGAATATGGTAAGCAAATAAAATCATATAAATTACCGGTATTTCTGTTACATTTTAAACGTAATCCATAATTATTATAGACCCAGTAATTACCTTGTGTAATTATTCCATAAGGTAGTTCTTCAATTATATTATTGTAAAATATCGGCATACCAGTTTCATAACCCATATCAATTATTCCTGCAATACAAAGGTTTGGTTTGTCCGTTTGGAATTCATTCTCATCAACCCTGTAACCGGTCGAAGCATGTAAATAAATACCATAAGCTGCATTTTCATTAGGATCTACATAAATATCATCAAATATAGGTTCGCCTATATTAAACTTATTTCGTGTAATATCGGCATTAATATTATTTGCAAGATAAATTCCTCTTGTATTGTTTTTAAATTCGTTATTATCAATAATTACTCTTTGTAAAGTATTATAGTCTTCAATATAAATGCCATAAAATAAATTTTCGAACCGGTTTGGCTCCGAAATATATTGCTGTTTGGTTATTGCGGAAAACACTTGCGTCCGCCTTGATATATGCCCCGCCTTGAAGCTCTGCACCCATAATTGCATTTTCTATTGAAGAACCGTTAAAAATATAAATACGTCCCTGATCCTGCACAATAACACCGCACCATGAATCGTCGCATTCGTAGCTGATTAGTTGTGTATTGTTAACAATTAACTTTGCACCGTTTTTTACTTTAATATATTTTCCGTAAGCAAACGACAAACGTGATGAATTAAGAGTTAATGTCACTCCGCTTTCAAGAATAAGATGATTTCCAAATGAATAGTTAACATCGTTCCATGGTGTTGAAGGTGTAGAAGTTAATGTCAGACCCGAAGGATAATCGTAAATTCCTGTAGTATAACAATCATAAATAATCTGACCGTTCCCGCTGAAACTGAGCAAATCGGGCGTTGCACAATTCAGACCCGCAAAATTCAACGCGGGATTAGCGCCCATAATAGCGCCGCTTTTAATATGTATTATCCCTTTGACACCTGTACCGGCATTATCAACCAGATTAACATTTGCAGTCGGTGAAATACAGACATAGCCCCCGTTCTCAATTACAATTTTCCCATCTGTAACGTTGATATCCGCCCAATTTCCTACATATAGCGTCCCCCCGCTCTTTATAGTAACTGTCGAACCGTTATTGACATTCAGTTCACCGCCAAATCTAACCCTTAAATAGGTACCATTGTTTATAACAAGTTCGGCTGATTGACCTGTATTATTTCCCAAAGTCAGAGCGCCCCTTTTTACATCTATTCCCACATAGCCGAAGGCAATAAATTTTCCATGAGCAGGATTCGTACCTGTTGAAACCGTATTAAGCCCGAGATTTGTAACGGGCCATCCGCTTAGCCATCCAAGCCATAAAGGATCGGTAATATTATAGACCGACTGTCCCGACTGAGTAAGATATTCAAAATTATTCAGGTTGGTCTTGGTATAATAATTTAAATTATAATCATCCGTCCAAGTTGGCCCCACCAAGCAGCTAGTCTCATAAAATGATTTAGATGAATTTATTCCATCCGAATCCATGTTCATAATATCAAGATTGGAATTGAATTTGCCGATATCCCAAAGCACCTTGTTTTCCCAAAATACCCTGCTGACGCCTTCGCGCAAAGTACCGTTATTCCCTATATTATTCAGCAGTTGCGTATAATATTTTTGTATGGTTTTGTGATAAGTGCCAGGGTTAGCAGTATTGTATAACGCATGGCCTATATCATAAAAACTTAGTTCAACATTATCGGTCGTAAGCCATGAACCGGAATCGTCCCAACCATGATCGGACCAATCATAATTTTGAGAAGGATTACAAGGTATCTGTGACGGAAGATTCTGGTTGTGACTATCCCCGTCCCACAAATCGTAAATTGCACAGGCTATATAATACTCTGAACGAATACCGTTATTTATTGCGGGAAAAACATATAAGTTTTCGAAAAAAGGAGTTGTCATATCAATCGTTTCTTGAAGGGTACTATTATAATAACTATATGGCATAAAAGCATATTCTTCATCTTCATCCCAATAGACAGCATCCATGATCATTGAAATGGCATGTGCCCATCCTTCTGACCAGGCAATATGGCTTGTGTTTTCTTCATTCATGTAATGAGTAAAACAATGGATTCCCCAAGCGTCCCAGTTTCCTCCCTGCAGCCGTGTCATGGCATAATGACCGAATTCGTGGTAGGTTGTCCATTCGTGGTCGCCGGACTCATCTTCAAGATTTATACGATTTAGTGTATAATTGTAATTGCTTTCATCCTTGTTGATTTTAATAATCAGATCATTCCCTAAATTCAAGTTATTCGCCTGAAAATATTTGCGTGCATTATGCGCCCAGTGCACCGCTCTGAAAGCATCATAATAGTCCACGGCGTCTTCCAGTAATAATATATTCCAGTTTGAAGTATGATTTTGACCTGCACTCCATTCTGCTGTTGGAACAATATAAGGATTCCCACTCAAGTTAATTGACCGAATACCGTAAGTTGACCATGAATAAAACACAAGATAAAGTTCTAAGTAATTCCCTTCTTGTATACCTTGTTGGATTGAATAATTAATTTCAAAAGTTCCATCTGCACTAACATAAGTGCTTGCTATATCTTCTGTACCCAATAGTGCATCATTATCGAATAACCATACGAGAATACCGGATAAAGGAATATATTGATATTGTTCCAGATCATTTTTAATCCACGATTTAAAACTTCCTGTAATTGTACCTGTAAAAATTTTACTTTTTGCTGTTGTCAGCGAATCAGGACCATCTTCATATTCATCATAAAAAGCAATGGAATCGGCAGGAACAGGCTGCATTAAGACCGCATAAGCAAGTCCTGGGATTTTTACTTCACGAAAATGATCTGGTGCGTACGGTTCTTCAGGAGAATAACTATCCCAGTCAATAATTTGAGTCGTATCAATATTACTTGCAGGGATATCGGCGCTGTCAATATATACCCGATGTGTGTCGGGATTTTCCACCGGTGTCAGCCATCTCCTCGGCAGATTGCAGTAATCATCCAGATTCCATAGTTCTACCGTATTATACGGGGTAAAATAGACTCTTGCCGAAGCGACCATATCTTCTTCATGATTCGTCGGAAAAATAACCTTGATTTTTTGCGGATAAAACGGTAAGTTTGTTGTAGGATAATGAACCGTGAAATTATAAGTAAGCTGTGCACCCGCAGAATAGGTCAGACCCGATATGGACATTGCGGAAGTAGCGGTCCATCCGGAAGGCAGTTTAAATACCGGTTCAGATATAATGTTCGTTTCCTCTTTAAATTCCATGTTTACGGTAACCGTTAATGTGCCGTCAATTGCATTAACCTTCCTGCTTTCAATACGGGCAAAGCTGGCCACATCGCTGACAGCATCCTGTGCTGATAAACCTGCACTATAAAGTAATGCTCCGAATAAGATAAATAAACGTTTCATACTCAATAAATTTTAGTTGTTAATAAAATATCTGATTAAATTGAACACCTTTAATGTATCCGGCATTAAAGACGGATACCGAATTGTTTTGATAATTCCAATATTTTCAACCCAATAGGATCGTCGATTCCATCGTGTGGTATTGGAATAATTATAAAAGTATTTTACTTCAAAGTAGAAAGTATTATTTATGTAAAAGGAATCATATAAGGCAATATATTTCAATCCATTAGAAAGCGAATCACCAATATCGCCATTGAAATAATCACCCAAGAGATTATGATATGAAGAAATAGTTCCTCTATGACGAATATAGAGATTATCAAATGAATAATAAAAATATTGCTCTATCTCTTCGAAACATTTATTAGATTCCTCATCATATTTGACAATTTCAATTTCCTGGCGTTTCAAGATAACACTGTCGAAAACTCCGGTAGCTGAGTCGCGGTAAATCCAGTACGAGCCTTCGGGGAACATGACATAGCTTTTCATTTCTTCCGGAATTCTGGCGATCGAGCTGCATTTAGGTCCGCGGTCTTTGTTGCAGGAGTATGCGATAATACCCAAAACAAGAGTCAGGCAAATCCAGCATACATTCAGTCGGGAGTTTATAAGAATTATAAATTGTTTCATATTTTTTCAGTTAGCGTATTTTAATTTTCCTGCTTTCAATACGGGCAAAGCTGGCCACATCGCTGACAGCATCCTGTGCTGATAAGCATGCACTACAAAGTAATGCTCCAAATAAGATAAATAAACGTTTCATACTCTTAAGTTTTTAATTGTTAATAAAATATCACTGAAGTTCAAATATATTTAAGGTATCAATACCGGAAGGTGAAAGTTTAATTGATTTTATTATACCAATATTTTTAGCCCAGTAAGATTGAGTATTCTTATGCACATTAGAACTAAAAGTTCGAAAACATTTTACTTCTTGATATAAAATATTATTAATATATAAAGAATCAAAGTATGCTATGTATTTCAAATTATAAAAATCAATTGATTCTCCCACTATTCCTACAAAATAATGTCCTAAACCACAGGAATATACATAATCAAAATAAGCACACGAACCACTATTAATAATGTTATTTGTACTATAGAAGTCATGATCTAATACTTCATAGCAACGATGACTTTCATCTTCCTGGATGATTTTAATTTCCTGGTGTTTGAGAATAACGCTGTCGAGAACACCGGTAGTGGAGTCCCGGTAAATCCAGTACGAGCCTTCGGGGAACATGACCCAGGATTTCATTTCGGCCGGGATTCTGGAGATAGAACTGCAGTGGTCTTTGTTGCAGGAACAGAATATAATACCCAAAACAAGAGTCAGGCAAATTAGCCATACATTCAGTCGGGAGTCTATAAGAATTATAAATTGTTTCATAATTTTTTTCAATGTATTTTAATTAAATGAAGTTATTAACACGTAATTTTTTACGAAAAAAAGATAATAATGTTACAAAAAAAAACCCGTATGCACGGGTTTTTTTATTATCTTATAACAGTAACATTTCCTGAATATTCATGCTCGAGGCCTGTATTATCAATAACTTTAACCAGTCATTTGTAAACACCCACTTCAACAGGTCTGCCTTTATTTTTAACTTTACCGTTCCATCTGTTCTTATCGGCAGGATTGTTACCATAGAATTCATCGGTTTCGAATATCAGCTCACCCCAACGGTCGTAAATATACAGATGATAGCATCCGTCACAATCGGCTATTCCGTTCCCTTTTGGTGTAAAGTAATCGTTTTCTCCGAGCCCTTGTTCATGTTTTGGTGTAAAGGCGGTTGGGGCGTAAAATGTAAATTCAGGATTTATATAAACATTTACTAATGCAGTGTCTCGGCAGCCCTGTGGTGTTCTGGCATCAAGCATTACAATAAATGTATCGGCGCTCTCGTAAGTATGAACTGGATGCTGTTCAAAAGAATAAGAAGCATCGCCAAAATCCCATATCCAAATACTGCCGCCGACAGTCTGATTAATAAATTGTATCTCGGCATTGAAAAGACTTGTCGGGTTGGGACTTGGTATAAAGCTTGCCTCGGGGATTGCATAAACCGCTATCAAATTTTCATAAACAAATTCATTTGTACAATTATATTGCTGGTCAGTTACTTGTAATGTAACATTATAAGTGCCCGGCTGAAGGTAAGTGTGTGACGGGCTTTGCAAGTAAGAGGAGTGTGCTGAGCCTGAAGTTGCATCACCAAAATTCCACAGATATGTAATAAAATCCTGCTCAACAGCATTAGAAAAGTTAACCAGAAGCGGCTGGCAGCCCTCCAGGATATCGGCGATAACATCTATTATCGGTGCGGGATGAACGGTAACACCTTTATCGTCGGTGGCAGGCATGCCGCATTCATCATAAACCGTTAAATAAAATGTAGTATTTTCTAATGGTGAAACTGTAATAGTTGAATCGGTGCCACCGTTGCTCCATAAATAGTAAACCTGTCCATATGAATAAATCGTATTGGCGAGCATATTTACCGATTGGCCTTCACACACAGAAGTATCAACGGCAAAAATTGTCGTCTGCAGCTGGGGACGTACACTAATAGAAACCACTGCCGGCGTCTGCGATTGACACCCGTTTACATCAACAACAGTTACCATATACATTGTTGATATTGCAGGCGACACTATCTGGCTCTGAGTAGTAATATTATTTGTCCAGAAATAGTCATACGGAGGGGTTCCGCCTGAAGCTGTAGCGGATATGACAGTAGTTTGTCCATGGCAGATATAACCTGTTCCATGTCCGAAAACATTAATAGGATTTGGCTGTGTAAGAGTAAAGGAAGTAAATGTTGTACAACCGTCGGCATCGGTTATTGTAACATTATAATATCCTCCGGGAATATTCATCGCGATGGAATCATTAGGACCTGCAACAATTATATTTGGAATACCCTGTGTAATTAAAGCCCATTCATAATAGTAAACCGGGGTTCCGTCTTTGACCCTGACCAGCGCATTTCCGTCAGGCAATCCATAACAGGAAGGATTGTCGTATTCAACTGAAAGAACCACGGGCGGAGGAATTCTTCCGACAGCAACAAACTGGGTTACGGAACAGTTATTGTCGAGCTGGTCGGTAACCAGCAATAAATAGCTTGTTCCATAACAAAGACCTGTAGCTGTCGGTACTGTATTAGGAGGCGACCATGTTGCATTAAATAGTCCCGACCCGCCTTCAATGTCTGTAATTGTGGCAGTACCGTTGCAACTGTTGCAAGTAGTTTCGGTAGTTGTAACATAAGGAACGATTAAATCGGGCTGAGTAAGTGTAAAACAAGAATCTATGTTACATTGGGGATTTGTCTGGTCATATAAAATCATGCAACAGGTTCCGGCAGACAGTTGACCTGCCATATTAGATGTACCTCCGTTGCACCATTGATAATTATAAGCTCCGGAACCGCCTGAAGGAATAATACTTATAGAACCATTATGGAAGCCGTAGCAGGTTACATCATGAACAGTAACGAGCATATTCAATTGCTGCGGCTGACCAATTACAGTAGCTGACTGAGAAGTGCATCCGTTATCATCTGTTACAATGACATCTACATATCCGGCACAAAGCCCAGTCGCCTGAATATTAGTGCCGCCATTCGACCATAAATAATAATATGGCATTGTTCCGCCAACTGAAATAACATAAGCTGAACCATTGCAAAAATCAAAACAAGTAGCAGGCACGCTTGTAATTAAGGACTGGAGAGTGTTGGGCTGGTCAACCTGGAATGTTGCAACAGCAAGGCAATTGTTTGTATCTATAACATTAACCGAGTAAGTGCCTTCCGACATTCCGTTAACAGAAGCGCCCTGCCCTATTTGTATGGATTCATTATTATACCAGTAAATATCATAAGGGCCGGCCGGCGGATTAGATTCATTAAAAAGAACATAAGCAGAACCGTCGCTTAAGCCGTAGCAACTGATATCGGTAACCGGAACAGGTAGAACAATTTGCGGTCCGTTAAGATTGTTAACATCAACATTTGTGTATGTGGTACATCCGTTATTATCCATTACGGTGACACTATAATTTCCTGCTGCCAGACCACATTCATAAGCAGAATTACCGATCGAATCACTCCACATAAAAATAAATCCTACCGTTCCGCCATTGAAAATAATCTCTGCACAGCCGTCGTTATATCCGCATGTTGCATCCGTAGTGACTACATTAGCCACTTGGAGTAAAGGAGGTTCATATAATAAAGTATTGTCGGAAACTGAACAATCGGCATCATCAATTACGGTAACGCTGTATTGTCCGGCACAAAGATTTATTATTGTATCGTTGATAGGAACGCCCGGAGCATAAGGAATTAATGTATCAGATACAAGAGTAGACCAGATAATATAATACGGTGATTGCCCGCCGATAACCTCGGCAATAAGAGAACCATCGCAATCACTAAAACAGGATACTGAATCATCAGGAACATTTACAAGCAATGGAGGAGGTTGGTTAATAATGATGGTAGTATTGATTGAACAACTGTTTAAGTCGGAAATTGTGAGATAATACACTCCTTGTGACAGATTTGAAAGACTGGGTGAATTTCCAATAAAGTTTCCTGCATTATCCTCCCAATAGTAATTATATCCGGACTGTCCCGGTGACCCACCCGTTGCAATTACTGTAACGCTTCCTGTAGAATTACCATAACAGTCAACATTATTAATATTGATATTTTGAAATGTTAATGTTGATGGAGAACCGACGGTCACGCATGCAGATTGTGTACAATAATAATCATCAAATACTGTAACACAATAAAGGCCTGGATCGAGGTTCAAAGCCGGGTTTGTCATTTGATTATCTGACCAGAGGTAAGTATAGCCAAGAACGGGATCGGGAGTACCTCCATAAACTGTGTCAACAAAAGCTGTTCCATCGCCGGTTCCGGAGCATGAAGCATCAGTATGGTCAACGAGAAGAATAATTTGTGTGGGTTGACCTAGTGTAAAATTCTGAACAAGGACGCAACCATTAGTATCAGTAACCTGAATGCTATAAAATCCGGCATTAAGATTAAGGCACTGATTACCCGATGGTGTGCAGCCACCTGACCATAAAAAATTATATGGCGGTGTTCCGCCATAAGGGATAACAGTTGCCGAACCGTTTGATTCTCCAAAACATTGAGGTTCATCTGTATTCAGGAAGAAGCCAAGGGCTTGTGCCGGCTGTAAAATAATAACGGAATCAATGTCGGCGCATTGATTGGTATCTTTAACAGTTACATAATATGTGCCGGCTAGCAGGTTTGTAGCAACAGGTGCATTCTGTCCGAGTAAGTCGCTCCAGCTATAAGTAAGCGTTCCTTGTCCGCCTGTTGCACTGGCAAATGCCTCACCAGTATTGTCACCATAGCAAAGGATATGATGAACAGAATCAATTTGAAGAACCGGACCTGAAATATTATTAACGATATATGCTTCGGTAACTGAACAATTCTTTGCATCTTTTACAGTCAGAACATAAGTTCCGGTCGGAATATCAACTAATGAGTTCGTACTACCGCCTGTATTCCATTGATAAGTATATGGGACCGCTCCACCGGAAACGGAAACAGAAATGGAACCGTCGGACTGACCACAACTGGCATTAACGATTGTTTCGACTATGGTAACTTGAGCAGGTTGGTTCACCGTTCCACAATTGGCAACTGTACAACTGTTATAATCAGTGATCGTCACACAATATGTACCTGCTAAAACAGATGGAGTGCAGTTGTTTGAAGGGATATTCCACTGGCATGTATATGGAGATGTACCAC
>JACQWN010000413.1 GCA_016209245.1 Bacteroidia bacterium | reverse complement strand
TCGCACTTGTATAGTAGTGTAGGTAAGAATGACTACTGGGCTAATAGCACAAATTATTTTTATTGTTTATATCGTCAGGATGGTGTTAATACAGAATATTTAAAATTAAAAGAAATCAATCAAACATCCAATTATATAGGGATTCCAATAGAAATCAGATATTTTCCTGCTAAGAGACCACATCTGTTTCGCATATATTTTAAAATTGGAGCAGAAATAAATTATCTCATGCAAACACAAAAAGATGTTGTGTTTTATGATAATGCAATGAACCCTTATAAAGAGGATTTAACTGCAAAAGTAGGGCAACCTAAAACATTTTATTCTTCAATATACGGTGGAGGGGCAATCAGTATTGGAAGAGAGTTAAAACCTTCGATAAGTATAGAAGCATGTATGCCCTATTTGTTTTTAACATCCGAATCATTCGGATTAGTAAATCCAATATTTGGAAGCGGATTTCAATTAAATGTTCAAATACCTATTAAATCGAAAGTACAATGAAAAAGCAATTTTTTATTTTAGCAACGCTACTATTAGTTTTTGCATTATTCAATAAAGAAAATGAACTTAAAAAATCAGTTTTCATATACGATTCTGAATATCCTGATTTACCGGCATATTCCGAATGGGGTTACAATACATTTGGGGCTTATTACGACAGGGATATATTTGTTTCAAATAATGATATAGTTCCTGCAAAATCATTTATTTTAGATGGTCAGAAAGGGGTATCAGATTATGATAATAGCAAAGAAATGATAATGACATTCGATTTGTCAGGTCTTTCACCTGAACAATATTCAAATCTTATAATATTAAATGATACCATCTTCGATTTAGAAAATCCATTATATAAGGTTTTGGTCTCCATTGATACCATTAAATATACAGCTAATATTCTTAGTGGCGAACTTACATTTAAAAGATCCCAGAATCTGCTGGTGGATAAAAAACAAGTTGAAGTAATTCTTTCAGGTTATTTTGAGTTTAAAGCTTTAATTGACGATGAACCAGTAACTATATCGAATGGTAGATTTGATGTTGGTATAAGTCCTGATAATTTTTACAGTTATTAGCTAATTGGACGTTATTAAAAATCACCATAAAATATTGTAATTATGAAAAAAATATTTTCAGCTTTTATATTTCTGTTTATAGTAAGCTATTCATTTGGACAAGATATAACAACATTGCTTAAATTGCACGATATATCTATCGCACTTGGTGTCGCCAACGATATTTCTATATTTCTATTAAGGGCAGTGGAGTGCTATAGTACTAAAGATTATGAAACTTCAAATTATTACATAAAAAAAGTAGTAATTAATTTTAGTAATCTCGATCTTAATAACTTAAAATTTGTAGTACTGTTAGGGAGTTATGCCAATTTAAAGGATGTAAAACAAACTGCTAAGTATTTCTATATTGCAGATAAAAGTACGCTGATTGCCCCTGAAAATATGGAAATTATCAGGAGCGAAATTAGAAAAAACTTTAAAAAGGATGTTTTTGATGAAGCCCTTTCGTATTATTACTATTATCATGCAAGACTAAAAATTATTGATGAAATTAAATTTAACGACTAAAAAATTTTTGCAGGTGAATAGATACAAAGTGTTAACTATTTTTTAAATTTTATGAAAAATGCCCATTTTTATGGTTTAAACTATCCGTGATTATTTGAAAAGCAGTGGTATCAATTCCACAACCCTGTATGAATAGCCCCATTCATTGTCGTACCATGCAAGTATCTTTGCAAGTTTTCCATTTACCATTGTGCTAAGAGCGTCAAAAATGGCAGAATGAGGGTTATGAATAATATCAACTGAAACGATAGGGTCTTCAGTATATTCGATAATACCTTTCATTGGGCCTTGGGCGGCTTCTTTTACGGCTTTGTTTATTTCTTCAGTAGTAGCTTCGCGTTTCAGATTAGCTACAAGGTCAACTAATGAACCGTCGGGAGTAGGAACCCGAATAGCTAGCCGCTGAACGCGCTCTTCTTAAATCTTTATGAGGGCCATCGAGCAGCATCTGGTCGTTAGTATATGAATGGATAGTTTTCATATAACCGTTTTCAATACCAAATTTATCATTTAGTACTTTTACTACAGGTGCAAGGCAGTTTGTTGTACATGAGGCATTAGAAACACATGTATCGGTAGGTTTTAGCATGTATTCGTTTACTCCTAAAACTATCATATTGTCAATCTGGTCTTTTGCGGGAACAGTCAGTATAACCTTTTTTGCTCCGTTTTTCAGGTGGTCGCCATAACCTCCTTTTGAGCTTTCACGGCTTGTAAAAATACCTGTTGATTCAATAACAACATCCGGAGTTTTTTTCCATGGAATTGCTGCGGGGCTCTTTTCAGCGTGTATAAAATATTTTTTCCCGTTTACGATAATTCCTTCCCCGTCGTGAGTCACTTCACCACTGAACCTTCCTTGCGTTGAATCGTATTTTAACAGATGAGCCAAGGTTTTTGTGTCGGTGATATCATTAATACCGACTATTTCCAATTCAGGTTTTTCCAGTGCT
>JACQWN010000001.1 GCA_016209245.1 Bacteroidia bacterium | reverse complement strand
ATCTCCGCGGTAATTTAAATACACGATTCAATAAACTTGCAAGCGGTGAATATAGCGGTATGATTCTGGCATTTGCAGGTGTAAAACGCCTTGGGATGGGAGATAAAATAACACAACTTATACCTTTTGATATATCTTTGCCGGCTGTCGGACAGGGAGCCGTCGGAATAGAAATAAGACAAAACGATCCAAAGATAGATGAAATGGTTACAAAAATTTTGCTTCATAAACCAACATACATTGCAATTCTTGCAGAACGCAGTCTGATGAAGCGTCTGGAAGGCGGATGCCAGGTTCCTATCGGTGCCAATGCAGTGGTTACAGGTGATAAAATTACAATGAAAGCTGTCGTTGCAAGCATTGACGGTAAGCAAATTTTCAAATATGAAATGACAGGGAATATAAATAACCCCGAAAAACTGGGGCTTTTAATTGCTGAAAAACTTTTAAGCATGGGCGCTGATAAAATATTAGAGGAAATATTAAAAATCAGGATGTGAAATATCCTGTAATACTAACGTAAAGATGAGGTGCATTTCTTGGAATTACGTCCTATTTTTGCACTGGTTGGCGGTATAATTAATTTATTTCTGGCAATTCTCGTTATATACAAAAATAGACATAATGCTGTACACCGGATTTTTTTTATTTTATCAATTGACCTGAGTCTTTTTAATTTTTCATTATTCTTTTCTTATCCTACCCAGGAAAACCTTTTATTCAAACGCATTGTTTATATGTTTGCAAGCTTAATGCCTGCTCTTGGTTATCATTTCTTTATAACTCTGCTAAATAAAAATAATTCTATATATAAAAAAATAGCAATAAGCGGATACATTGCCGGATTTGCATTTTTAATAGCTGTATTTACACCGGTATTTGTGGTTTATAATCACATCTGGATCAATCTTTTTATGGCTATAATGTTCCCTTATGCAATTTACGGAGTTTTTTTATTATATAAAACCTACCGCTCGAAAGACCAGCCTATGGAACGGTTAAGACTTATTTATCTTATGTGCGGTGCTTTAGCGATTATATCTGTAGGCGCACTGGATTTAATTTTCAAAAATTTGCTTTTATCATGCGTGGCAAGTACTTTTTACAGTATTTTAGCCGCCTTTGCGATTATTAAGCATCGTCTTCTTGATATTACATCTTTAGGACACAAAATAATAACTGTACTAATAATGTCTTTTTTATTTTCCGTAATTTTTCTGGTAGTTGTAATTTTAATCGGCAGACCTTTTAATACATTATATTTTTCTATTTTGATTTCAACTATTCTTATAATCATTATTTATCAGCCTTTAAAAAATAAAGTTATAAATTTTATCGAGCAATACGTATTTACCAATCAATTCGCCTACCAGCATCCTATCTACGAATTCAGTCATAATATGAATTATTTAGTGGAAGAAAATATTTTGACTGAAAAACTAATATCTGTAATTGGTGAAAATATGAATTTTGATAATGTTGGTATCTGGACTTTGGAAAACGGAACGTATCTTCTTAAAAAAAGTTTCCAACCGATTAATTATAAACAAATTATAAATGAAAATTCGGATATAATATTAACAGTTAAAAAATATAATTTTTTATTAAAAGATAAATTGGACCATTTTCTTCAATATGAATATCTTACAGAGGAACAATATAATCTTTTAAAATCCGCTATAGCTACGCTGGATGAATTAAAGCTTGAGTCTATTTTCCCTGTAATATTAAATAATGCTTTTATGGGATTTATAGGTACCGGAAGGAAAAAAAATACCGAGCTTATATCTTCATTTGATATTAAATTACTGCAAATGCTTGCGGATCAATACGCTTCATGCCTTAAAAATATACATCTACAGCTTGAGCTGTTCAAACACAAGGAAATTATTTTACTCGGGAAATTAGCAAGCGGGATTGCTCATGAAATAAAAAATCCTATCGGCGCAATAAAAGGAGCGGCACAATATTTACACGGAGAATTAAAGGATAATAACCTTGACACGGAATTTGCCGATATAATAGCCCAGGAAGCTGATAGATTAAATGAATTAACCACAGAATTTTTGTTATATGCAAGGCCGCCAAAATTAGAAAAAAAGGATACGGATATTAATTCTGTCTTAAAACAAATTTTAAAATTGATAATTAAAGAAGACAGATTTAAAAACATAATTTTATATCAAAATTTTGAAAATAATTTACCCATAATAAAAGCAGATGCCAGCCAGCTAAAACAGGTTTTCTATAATTTAATCATAAATGCGGGACAAGCCGCAGGTGAAAACGGTGTAGTAGAAATAAATACGGGTCTAAAAGCCGGTAATTTATTTATTACTGTTAAAGATAATGGAGATGGAATATCGCCCGAAATTTTACCTAATATATTTGATCCTTTTTTTACCACTAAAGTTAAGGGCTCCGGACTTGGACTTTCTATCGCCAAACAAATAATATCCGGACATAACGGAAAAATAAATGTTGAAAGTAAGCCCGGGGACACACGATTTACAGTATTACTTTATCAGGCAGGCTGACAGAAGGAAGACTATCAGAATACAATTGACGAACAAAAATTTTGTAATATTCATTGCGAGGAGCTTTATCCTGAAGGAATCTCCTGCATTTTCACCAAAAATTGCTGCTACTCCAATTTTACTTGACAAGAATCAATAAATACTATATATTTTTATTAATTCTTTCCTTGAAAGAAGGGAATATTAAATGAAAAAAATTGTGTTTGCCAATATTACTGTGATTTTTTTATGGATATTTATACCTCTCCTCACAATCGCCGCTGAACTGGATATTTATAAACCATATGGTTCATGCATAGATAAAGCAGGATACTTATATACAGCCAATCCGTTCAAAAGTCAGATTCATAAATTT
>JACQWN010000150.1:9785-25064 GCA_016209245.1 Bacteroidia bacterium | reverse complement strand
AAATTTAAAAATAAAAAATAAAATAATTAATATATGAAACATATAGCATAATGAAATACAACACCTAAATACACAACCGTCAGACACACAAATTAAAGGGACATGATTATTCAAGACCGGGCGCATATTTTAACCAATTTAAAAATCTGACTTGCATTATCAATATCAACAACCAGAAAATACAACCCTTGCTTCAAATCGCTGGCGTTAAAATGTTCAATAAAAATGCTGTTTCCATCAAATTTTTCTTCTTGTTGCTCCAGAAGTCTGCCGGAAAAATCATAAAGGGAAAGCCGCACATTACATGCTTTTGCATCAGAATTAACTGATACATAAAAACCATTATCATTGAACACATTTGGATAAATTTTAATTTGTCCGGAAGTGGCTATTATTTCCGTATTATTTGTCAAATAGTCGTTGCAATAATAAACACCGGTATCGGTGCATGTAAAGATTGTAGCATTGCTCAATAACGGATTTATCTTGAATTTGTGAATGTTTTTATTGGGCAATCCTTCAGAGATAAAATTAAAGTTTTGACTGATTGTATCATAAACAGCGACACCCGGGCTTTCAATGGTTGAACTATGCCAGCCCGCAAAAATATTTCCGGCAACATCAAAACCTACAGTATTCATTTGATCCGACCATTGCACAATATTCCATGTTTCTCCATAATCAGCAGATAAATAAAGACCTGAGGAATTTGAAAACCCGGTAAAAACACCGTACAACAAACCTGACGGATGAAAAGCAATATCATGAAGCAGTATGTTTGATAACGACTGTGCCCAACTTTGACCACTATCGCTGGAAAAATATGTTGCAAACAGGTTATTTTCCTGAATGGCTACCAGATGCTGTTCATAGTAATCGAGCGCTGCACATGCTTTATCCGAAAAATAGGGAACAGTATCCCAGGTAATACCATCGGTAGAATACAATAACGAGTTATAGCGGGTTCCTGCATAATACAGATTATTTACTGTACAAAGCCTTATTAGGGTAGGAATATAGCAATACTGTATTATATTAAAAGTATGAGAAATAATATCAAAGTTGTAAATTCCATCGGAATAGCTTCCGTTTCCTGCAACAAGCAAAATATGGCTTGTGTCATGCGGAGCCGCTTCCCAGACAGGCAATCCTAATGTATATGTATTCCATCCTCCGCAGGGACAATCATTCACGCAAATTCCGGTATTCGTACATATAACACTATAAGAATGGCTCCCGGCGCCAAAAAGAATATTATTTGCATGTACTCCTGATGGGCCATATAAAGTCCAGTTATAAGCATAAAGATAAATGCAAAGAAAGCCCAAAATAATCGTTAAAAATGTTTTCATAGTAAATAATTTTATAATTTTTATATTATCAACAAATATCTATTAATATCAGATATTTATGGATATTTGCTTCGCGATATTAGTTGATATTTTTTTGCAAATATATTTTCATTCATTATAAAATATAGACGAATCAATACATTAATTGGTTGCCAGACTTTCGAATTATTTTCTACTAAAAAATAACAACTTAACTTATCAGATTTTATTTCAATATTATAATTGTAGCTATTTAGGTATGGACGTTATTACCCCACCGAAGTACGAACGAAATACGAACTTACGAATTACGAAAAAATTCGCCTGTGGGTTGATTCGTAATTCGTATATTCGTAATTCGTAGGTTGTTCCACCGCTAAAGCTATGGCGACACGCGGTCGTAACAAATTCGTACTTCATTGGGATAATCCATATGAAATAATAATGACCTAAACAGTAACTTATAATTTTAAATTAAATTTTTTATATTTGTAACAAAATTAAAAAAATATTAATTATGAAAATACGACGTTTTGGAGTTTCGCTTGAAGAAGATATTCTGGTGAATCTCGATAAATTAGTTAAAAGACACGGGTTCCCCTTTTTCTGTCAATATTTTTGTGTCATCATTTTATAAAATAGTAACACTAATAATAAAATGCTAACATCTTGCCCTTGCAAGATATAAACATTTTACGTGTTTAATCTATGGTTATGTTGAAAAATATTTATCTGCTTAAAATTTTTTTATTTTGCTTAATACAAGCGAGCCTGGCTCAGGAAGAAAAAACAGATGAAGTAAAGCTTTCATACAAGCTGGATGAGGTAGTAGTGACAGCGACAAAAACACCGCGGATGCTTGCAAAAGTACCTGTTCAAACCGTATTAATTACAAAGCAGGAGATAAAAGAAACCAATGCAAAGAACATATCTGACCTTCTATCATCGGTGCCGGGAATTTATATAAGGGATGAAAACATACCCGGTTCATCGTCATATCAATCATCATTAGCGGGGTTAGGTTTTGATAAAGGTTATTCACTTGTCTTGATAAACGGTGAAAGAGTTCTTGGAGGCGGAATGGGAGAGTATGGCATCAGCGTAAACCAGTTACCTGTTGAAATGATAGAAAGAATAGAAATTGTAAAAGGCCCTGCCTCTGCTTTGTATGGCAGTGACGCTATGGGCGGCATAGTGAATATTATTACAAAGTCAATTCCTGAAAAACCATTATTTACATCTTCAATCGGGGCGGGTTCTTATGATACATATTTTGGCGGAATTGGCTATGGTCAGCAAATTGGCAAATTAGGATTCTATGCAAACTTTAACAGGGAAGATGCCAAAAGAGGCAGATATTCAGCATCGGAGGATGATTTTACAGGACATTATGCGCTTACTAAATTACAATACAAAATATTTCCTAATGGAACTTTAAATCTTGGTTTGAATTATGATGACATGAAATGGGAGTATGCAACCGAGAAAAAGTACAGAATAAGTCCGTCTTTAGAAATAAACTTACCCGAAAAGTCGTCGTTTAAACTTAAAAGTTATTATTACAATTTAGATTTCGATTTATTTTCTCCCGGTTACACACGCCGGTTTGGAACTCTTGGCCTAATGCAAGCGGAAACACAATATACTAAATCGTTTGGAAAAGGAAATGTTGCTATAACGGGAATTGAATATATAGGAACAGATATAAATATGGATGTTGGTATAGATACATGTTATATAAATCAAAATACAGATTTGTTAAGCTTATACCTGCAGGATGAAATAACCCTCCATCCTTTTAATTTTGTTTTGGGTGGACGAATTGACCATCATTCGGTTTACGGCACCGAATGTAATCCGAAAATATCAGGAATGTGGAATATCGGAGATAATACCAGATTGAGACTGTCAGGCGGGAGAGCATTCAAATCGCCTACAATACGTCAGCTATATGTATTTTTTAAGCACGGAAACTGGTGGAATAAGCCAAATGAAAATCTTGAACCTGAAAAATCGTGGGGTTATTCCGCCGGTTTTGAGCAAACTTTAAATTTTTTGCATGGTAATATATCTGTTTTCAGAAATGATATTAACGATATTATTGTTCAGAACGAGACAGATGAAAAAATAGACGGCGTACCTGTCAGAATCTGGGAAAACTGCCAGAAAGCATATATTCAGGGTATTGAATTTAATATTAATGCTTTTGTTTTTAAAAATGTAAATGTAAATCTGGCTTATACATATCTCGATACGAAGAATTTTGAAACCGGCAAACGGCTTCCTTTCAACCCTGAACATAGCGGTAATGCGGGTATAAGCTATAAAATTCCTAAATGGAAATTGTCTTTCCATTGGAGCACTAAATACTTTACGCCTTGTTTTTCAGATGAGGCAAATACTAAAAAAGTCGTTGATTACTCTGTTTCGGATTTTAAGCTCATAAAAGGAATTACAAAAGGACTTGAATTTTCTTTTGAAATAGATAATATTTTTAATTCCAATTATGGCGAGCCTGATAAAGATTGGCTTGGCAGAACAATAACAGGTAAATTATCTTTCCTGTTAAGTAATCACGAGTAGAGATGACATCTTTTTACTATATATGCGAATCATACTGCTTATAGAAATAAAAGACGTCATCTCTTACTTAATATCATAAACAATCATAATTATCATAAGGAATCAGTGTACTATTGGGTATTAAATAAAATAAATAAATATTATGGAAGAAAAAAAAACTGCAAAAATATTTGAAAGCTTGATTGTCCGGCAAAAAGCACATCGGATTATAAAAAAAATATTATTAATTATTTTAATAATATCTTTTCATTTAACAAGCTCCTTTGCACATGATTTGTGGATTATTGCCGACAATTATTATCCTGCCGTTGGAGAGAAAGTTGTAGTAAAGGTTATGTTCGGTCATAACTTTCCTGATTATAATATTTTGATTCCCAAAGAAGCATTAAGTGAATTTTATTATATTGCTCCTGATGGACAGAAAAAGGAAATTTCCAAAACGTGGGAAGAAAAAAAGGAGGAAAAAAATGGATATCTGGCAGGAGAAATAACTATTGAACAGGAAGGTACCTATCTGATTTGTGCGGCGCGGAAAGTCGTTGGAGAAGAGGTTTGTGTTCCCTCTGAAAAATATGCTAAAGCTATTGTAATAGCAGGCAAGGGAAATAAGACTGTCAGCCAAATGATAAATCAACGAATTGAAATTATCCCGTTAAAAAATCCTTCGGAAATTAAAATTGACGACATATTACCTGTAAAAATTCTTTATGAAGGAAAACCGTTATCAACCTATATTTATGCGGCTTATTCAGGATATTGTTCTAACGAAGAGCCATTTTATATTACTGCTAAAAGCGATGAAGATGGCGCTGCTTCAATAAAAATTTCCAAATCATTTCTTTGGTTCGTAACGGTTAATTTTAAAAGAGATTTTTCAACATCTATAACATTTGAAATTAAATGATTGCTGAATTGTTAAATTGTTAAATTGCTAAATTGTTAAATTGCTTATGGCTATATGGCTAAATTGCGTAACTATTCACCCCATCGAAGTACGAAAAAAATACGAACTTACGAATTATGAATGGCGCCAGTGGTGCCACATTTGTACTTCGTAGGTTCGTAAAAAATTCGTACTTCGGTGGAATAATGAAAATTAACCATTATGGGTGAATAGTAACTAAATTGCTAAATTGCTGAATTGCTAAATTTTGATTAACCATTTGACCATTCAATAAGCAGTTGGCAGTCGGCAACCATTCAGCCATTCAGCCATTCAGCCATTCAGCCATTCAGCCATTTAACCATTTAACCATTTAACCATTCAGCTATTATTTTTATGAATAATGATATTTTACTATTAACGGTTACTGCCTTTTCGCATTGAATTTTTAGGATTATATTTTTTCATTCTCAGCTTTCTGGTAAGCGTCAACAATATAACGCACCAATCTGTGACGCACTATATCATCTTGATCAAAATCAATGAAGGCAATCCCTTCAATATGTTGTAATATTCTTCTTGATATAACTAAGCCCGAATGGTTTCTGTCGGGTAAATCAATTTGAGTTATATCGCCTGTTACAATGAATTTGCAGTTCTCCCCCATCCTTGTCAGGAACATTTTCAACTGGCTGACGGTAGAGTTTTGGGCTTCATCGAGTATGACAAAAGCATTGTTCAATGTTCTGCCGCGCATGAATGCCAGCGGAGCAATCTGGATGACACCGTCTTCGAAAAGATTTTCAAGTTTTTTAGGGGGAATCATTTCAATTAATGCATCATATAATGGCTGAAGATATGGATCAAGCTTATCCTTCATATCGCCGGGAAGAAATCCAAGCCGTTCTCCTGCCTCAACCGCGGGCCTGCTCAAAAAAATCCTGTTAATCTCTCTATTCTTCAACGCCCTGATAGCTAATGCAATGGCAATATATGTTTTTCCCGTACCGGCAGGTCCGATAGCAAAGAGCAAATCATGCGTTTTATAACATTTTACCATCCTGTGCTGATTTCTTGTCTTTGGTTTGATTGGCTTCCCGTTAGTATTGTATATCAAAACGCTCTCGTCGCCCTGAACATTGTTAAAAAAATTGCCATTATCGTCAGCTAAAAACTTTATAAAATAATCTTTAGAAAGTGAATTGTATTTATTTATATAATCCTGAAGCAACTTTATTTTTTCTTCAAACTTGCTAATTTCCGAAGCTTCTCCGGTAATTTTGATAATATTTCCCCTTGCAACCAGCTTCAATCTGGAAAAATACTTTTCGAGCAGCTCAAAATTTGCATTATTTACCCCAAAAAACAGAACAGGGTCATTTACATCTAAAGTTATTTCCTTTTCAATCATAATAATTGTACATTATGCAATTATGCTAATTTCTGATAGCAAAGAAGCTCGAAAACTAATCGTAATAAAATAATACTTGTTGATGATATGAAAAGTGACATGAATATTCAATATCTATAATGATTCTCCGTAATCTGCAAGTGGTTCGCTTACTAGGTTTTCGTCGTTTTCGTTCATAAATTCTACTTTAGACTACAAATGTATATAAAAATTTTCAATTTACACTAAATTCATCATGTTAAATATACCCAAAGAAATCAGGTTTGCAAAAATAACTTTAAACTAAATATCAACAAATATCTATTAATATCTATTAATATCAGATATTTATGGATATTTGCTTCGCGATATTAGTTGATATTTTTTTTGCAAATTCATTTTCTTTCAGTATAAATAAATTTCTCGGAAATAATAAAATAGCAGCAATACGGACGAATTGTCTATTTCATTGAAGGGAAAAATATACCGGCAGGATATCATAGTATTTCAATACCGGTTCAGGAGCTTAATTCACGTATTTATTACTGTCAGTTGATCGCTTCTGATTTGACTTATTCACAGAAATTAGTAGTAAATTGAAGATAGACGTCCCATAATCCGCTTATTTTATCACCGCCACCTTCTTCACCACATTGCCTTCTGCTTTATGAATATTCAAATAATAAAGCCCATTTGGCAAATTGCTAATGTCTATTTCTATTTTACGATCATTGTCATGCTGAGCGAAGCGAAGCATCTCTATCAACTGCCCTTGTATGTCGTAAATAGAAATAACTGCGTCATTGTGAGCCAAAGGCGAAGCAATCTCAATAGTTATTTGGCTAGTGGCAGGATTCGGATACAGAGAAACACTCTCCCCCTCTGCCTCTAACTCTGAAATACCAACCTCAGAAGATAACTTTGCAACAAAAATATCATAATTGCCAGCATTAGTTAATGTATCAGAGCTAAAAGTAATGGTGGAACTTCCAAAAGAGCCAGTTACTATGACATTGTTATTTGCATCAGTAGTGATGCTACTGCCATCATCAGAAGAACCTCCGCCAGCGCTTTTAGCCCAGAGCACATTGCCCGACAGGTCGTATTTCACTATAAAAATATCAGAATTGTCAGTACTTGCATTAGTTAATGTATAAGTTCCAAAAGTAATGGTAGAACTATAAAAACTGCCAGTTACTATGACATTGTTATTTACATCAGTGGTGATGCTTTCGCAATAATCATTAGAACTTCCGCCGGCGCTTTTAGCCCAAAGCCAGTCTTGGGCGTAGCAAGACCCAAGACCCAAGCTCAAAATCCCAAGACCCAAGAAGGCAAAAATAAAAAGGAAAAAGTTGACCCCGCACATGCGGAGGAAACCCCGTCGGATAACAGAGGAAAAAGTGTTAATAAAGTAAAATAATTTTTCCATAATTTTAAATTTTTAAATGCTCAACTTTACAATGTTATTCCTAATGTCAAGTATAATTTTTCTAATAGAATACAAATATATAGATTATTATTAGTTTTTTATTCTAACCTTAAGCTATTTAAGGAAAATATTTATAAAAGTTACTTCTATGACCAAATCGCACAAACCATTATACTTTAATTCCATACTTCCTGAATATCTTAAAAATTTCTTCTTCCGGAATATCTTCGCTTTCCATACCTTCATCAATCCAATTTTCCATCAAGTCTTCATCCTCTACGCGCTCTATGACACGCGTCTTCAAATGATGTTTTTTAAATAAATTCAAAAAATAGTTTTCCTTTTTTTCAGGAACATTGACAATTACTGTTTTCATAGTATTAATTCATATTATTAATAAATAAATTTACAGAATATAAGCACTTTATATTTTATAGTATTAATCTTATATACAAAAATAGAAAAAATAAGATTATCAAAAATAGTCATTCTTTGTTTTGTCCAAAATATTTATCTGAAATCTACACAAAAATAAAACATTTTTCAATTAAATTAAATTTTATAAATTTGCAAAAAAATAATTTACATATGAAAAAATTTGTAATTTATTCAGTAATTCTTACGTCATTTGCTACAGTGCAAGGACAAACATTGTTTCGCAGCGGCATTTTCCTGCATCATTCGACAGGCGGATGTATTTGGGGACCAAACGGCAGCAATACAAGCGTACCGGATGAAATGACAAATTATAATACTGCACATTTCTACACCGGCGCCAATGCCGTAACCATGAATGAAGAATGGTGGTCGCCCGATGATAATGAATGGTCAACCCAGCATGAGTTTTTTGAAGATCCAAGCCCTGTAACCGGAATCGGCTTTTATCTTCCTGACAATAAAATAATCGTCATTAAAACATGCTTCCCTGCTTCTTCGATATACGATGTTGGACAACCTTCCGATACTCTAAGTCCGACCGACAAAACTAGCTATAATTACAAATGGCACTGGCGACATATAATCAATGTTATGAAAGCCAATCCTGATAATTTTTTTGTAATCTGGACCAATGCACCTCTTGAACCTTATTCAACGAATGAAACCGAAGCTGCTTTATCTGATTGGTTCTGCACGTGGGCAAAAGATACATTAGCAGAAGGGCTTGACACAGAATTTGGACCTTTCCCAAACAATGTATATGTTTTTGATTTCTTTCATAAACTAACCGGAAGTAATGGAATGATGCTTCCGGAGTATGCGGCAGGCGAATGGGACAGCCATCCAAATGCTGCGGCGACAGAACTTGTAGCTCCGCAATTTGTCGGGGAAATATTCGATGCGGCCATATATTATGAAGGTATTTATAACAATGTCAAACAAAATAATATTTCTCCTCTTATGTTTGATATTTTCCCAAATCCTTTTCGTACTGAAACTAAAATTATTTTTAATGTTACGGAAATAAATAATGTATTGCTTGAAATATTGGATTTACACGGAAATCTTTTATTTACAATTACTAATACTAAAATATCCAAAGGTATATATCACATAACATTTATCAATCCTAATTTAAAAAATGGATTATATTTATGCAGATTGAAAATTGGAAATCAATTGCTGATAAAAAAAATAATTATTTTCTAATGTTGACAAGCCACAACCAAACAGGGTATCACCGCAGAGCGATGCACTGAACTTGTTGAAGTGAAGTGACACAAAAGCGAAAAGAGATGAAAATCGGATTAATTAACTTGATTTTTATTATGTTTTCCTGTTGATACTGTATGGGACCACTCCAGCATCTCTGTAACCGCAAGTTGTGTTGGCGACAGTCTTGTTTGTTTTACTATATACAACACCGGCGATCCTGGTGGGGGTGATATGGATGGACTTAGTAATTACAGGGTATATATTGATAATGTAATGTTTGAAACCGGCACATTTCAGTTAGCCGGCGGCGACAGCCTGATAAAATGTTATTCAGCAACCGGGCAAGCTATTCGCTTTGAAGCCGACCAGTGTCCCGGGCATCCCGGGCATAGTCATCCCAACGATGTTATCGAACTTTGCGGCGATTCGCAAAACCCATCGCTCGGATTTGTAACCGCTATGCCGGAAGACGATGAAAACCCGTTCCTTGAAATTGATTGCAATGAAGTAGTTGAATCTTATGACCCGAACTAAAAACTTGTAAAACCAAAAGGAATTACCGACGGCAGGTTTATCCCCAATGGAATACAACTAGAATACCAAGTTAATTTCCAAAACACAGGAACCGACACGGCGTTTTCTGTTGTAATACGCGATACGCTTTCGCAATACCTTAATGTCGAAACTGTTGAATTTGGCGTTACAAGCCATCTCTGCACATACAGGATATTCGGAGCGGGCATTTTGGAATGGAAATTTCATAATATTATTTTACCCGACATCAATGTTAACGAACCGGAGAGCCACGGTTTTGTAAAATACAAAGTCCGGCTTAAGCAAGACCTGCCAAAGTGGTCGCTAATCGAAAACCGCGCAGGGATTATTTTTGATTACAATGCGCCGGTAATAACGAATACGGCATGGAATACGGTGTACGACACCACGTTTGTAATGACAGTGCCTGTAAGAATAGCAGAAAGAAAAAATATATTTGCCGTATATCCTAACCCGGTGCGAAAAGAGCTTACGATTCAAATCAAAACAGACTATTCCAGCGAAATTGAGATTAACCTTATTAACAGCACAGGAATAGTGTGCGCCCAGATATTTAAAGGTAACGTCCAAAAAGGTACATTGAAGGTAATAAACTTTAAGCCCAAACAGGGAATTACAGGGTTGTACCTTGTGAGGATAAAATACGGCGACAAGATTGAGGTAAGGAAGGTGGTGTTTGATTAAACTACAACGCCCCGCCAATCCTTGTATTTGCCTTGCAGATAGCGTTGCATTTGCCTGTTCACCCATACTAAAAAATTTAAAAAATAACTTGGACAATTAAAAAAATAGTATATTTGACACATGATTATTAAGGAATAATTTCATTTATGAATACTTCTGAAATAATACGCAAAAGAGCAATAACCCTAGCCGGGAAATATATAAAGAAAGGAAGCGGAAGTACAATTGAAACATTACTAAATATTAGCACGAAAAGCACTATGGATATAACTAAAATAATTAAACATACAAAATTTGTTATTGTAGGCGGATTAGCAACATCGCATTATATGCCTCAGCGCAATACAATAGATACTGACATTTTGGTTCTTGTACAGAATATCGAACAATTATATAAAGAATTCAGGAATGCAGGGTACAAAAAGACCGGAGCGCTCAGTATAGAAGGTAGTACGTGGATTTCGAAAGATAAAGAAATAATTGATGTAATAGAATCCGATGAAGAATGGGCGGAAGAAGCGATAAAAAGACCTTATTTCCATGACAATTTGCCGGTGATAGCTTTAGAGTATCTTGTTTTGATGAAATTTTTTTCCGGAAGATTGCAGGATATTGCAGATATTAGCAGAATGATGGCATTAGCAAATGATGACCAGAGTAAAAAAGTCAAAATAATTATTGCTAAATATCTCCCATCTGCATCAGAAGATTTAAATAGTATGATTCAATTAGGGAAGCTGGAATTGGAAAAATAAAAACAAGTTTGTTTTACACAAAAATATAAGGATGGAAATATTTATCTTCAATCTTTTAATTGTTTTTGCTTATCTTTTAGGCGCAATACCATCTTCGGTCTGGATTGGAAAAATATTTTTCGGGCTTGATCTCAGGGAACATGGAAGTAAAAATGCAGGGGCAAGCAATACATTCAGGGTTTTTGGCTACAAGGCGGGTGTTCCCGTATTGCTTTTTGATATATTCAAAGGCTGGGCAGCGGTGAAACTTGCTGTGTTCAATCCATTTATTTTACACAACAGTAATTTTTATATTAATTATGAAATTATATTAGGTGCCACTGCAGTTCTTGGACATATTTTTCCTGTTTATATAAGATTTAAAGGTGGAAAAGGCGTAGCTACATTTCTTGGTATTTTGATTGCCCTTTTACCATATCCGACGTTTATTTCACTTATTGTTTTTATTACAACTTTTTTCGCTTTCAGAATGGTTTCTCTAAGTTCACTCTTAACGGCAATCTCTTTTCCTTTTATTGTTTTTTTCCTGTTCCGACCATCAAATACTTTTCTTGAATTTATTCCAATACTTGTGGCAGTTGTAATTATTATTACACATTTGAAAAATATCGGTAGATTATTCAAGGGCGAGGAAGCACGGTTGAAATTTTCAAGGAAGACAAAAATTTTTAAAAGCGATATTAATAGTGAAATTGATGGTCACAATTAATTTTTATATACTTTTGTCAGTTAAATATACCCAAGAAATTAGGTTTGCAAAAATAATTTTAAACTAAATATCAACAAATATCAACAAATATCTATTAATATCAGAAATTTATGGATATTTGCTTCGCGATATTAGTTGATATTTCTTGTACTGAGCATAGTCGAAGTATTTTGCAAATTCATTTTCTTTCAGTATAATAATATTATTTAAACAATCATTATGAAGAATTTGACTATTTCTGCAGCTTTTATTATCCTTCTTGCTTTTCATCAATGTACTTCTGAAACAAAACAAGCTTCTACGAAGGAATCTTCGGAAGCTTTAGTATTTAATACCGGGATAACTATGGAAAATATTGAAAAAGTGAAAGGTCTTTTGATTGCCAAATATGGCAGAAAACAACAGTTTCGTATAGAAAGGGGAGTTTCACAGACAGCCTTGTATTGGACTCCGAACGACGGAACTGTCAATGATTTTGAAAATTTTTGTCTGGAGAATTTCATAAATTCGGAAACAGAGCTTGATAATTTGTTTAATATAGTAAGCCATAATCTGGAAATTCTTTACGGCAATTTCAACAAAATCAATGTGGACTTGAAAAAACCTCTTCACGAAAATACCTGCGAGCTTTTTCCAATTGATATGATTTTCGGCAGCTATGACCCATCGTCGCATATTGAAGAAGATTTTTATAAGAATAAAATAGCTTTTCATATTACACTAAATTTCCCGTTTTATTCATTAAAAGAAAAATCGGAGCTTGGGAAAAACTGGTCACGGAAGGAATGGGCTTATGCCAGAGCCGGCGACATATTTTTATCAAGAATTCCTCCCGAGCTTGTCCAACAATATGCCGATGCAACTACAAAAGCCGATACTTATATATCGGAATACAATATTTATATGGGCAATCTTCGAAATAATAAAGATCAAGTATTATTTCCGGAGGATTTAAAATTAATAAGCCACTGGGGACTTCGCGATGAGCTTAAATCGAACTATAATACAGAAAATGGTTTTGAAAAACAAAAAATTATTTACAAGGTTATGAAAAGAATCATTTCTCAGGAAATACCTGAAGATGTAATTAATAGCAGGAAATATATCTGGTATCCGGTTGAAAATAAATTAAAAAAAGATAATGTTGAAATCAAATTCAAACCTGAGCCGACTACACGTTATCAGCATCTGCTGAATACATTTAGGACATTAAAAGAGATGGATAAATATTGCCCTCAATTTCCGACTTATATTTCCAGAAAATTTGAAAAGGACATGGAAATTCCGTTTGAAGAAGTCGAGAAATTATTTATCAGTCTTTTGACATCAAAACAGGTAAAAGAAGTTGCTGCCGTAATCAGCAAAAGATTAGGAAGAAATCTTGAATCATTCGATATATGGTACAACGGATTTACACTCAGAAATGCAGTAGCCGAAACAGAGCTTGACAAAATCACTACTAGTAAATATCCAAATACTGATGCATTTCAAAATGATCTTCCAAATTTACTTCAAAAGCTTGGATTTTCTAAAGAAAATACCATGCGTATATGTTCAAAAATTGAAGTTGACGCTGCCCGAGGCGCCGGTCATGCATGGGGTGCCGAAATGAAATCGGATGTTGTACATTTGCGCACACGTATTCCCGAAACCGGCATGGATTTCAAAGGATACAACATCGCTGTTCATGAGTTCGGACACAATGTAGAACAAACACTTACTCTTCAGGATATTGACTATTATTTACTCCGGGGCGTACCTAATACGGCCTTTACCGAAGCAATCGCTTTTATCTTTCAGAAAAGGGACCTTGAGCTGCTTGATATTAATACCAAAAATTCTGAAAAAGATAATTTAATGGCTCTCGATATTTTCTGGTCAAGCTATGAAATTATGGGAGTATCGCTGGTAGATATGTATGTCTGGAAATGGCTGTATGAAAATCCTGAAGCCAATGCCGAACAGCTTAAAAATGCAGTCATTAATATTGCAAAAGAAGTCTGGAATAAATATTACGCTGATGTTTTTGGAGTCAGTGATGAACTCATTCTGGCAATATATTCGCATATGATTGATTCCCCGCTTTATTTATGTGCCTATCCTGTCGGGCATATAATAGATTTTCAGATCGAAAAGCACATCAAAGGGAAAGCTTTTGCAGAAGAAATACCGCGTATATTAAGCAATGGCAGAATCGTTCCGCAATTATGTTACAAAATTTGAATTTTAATTATATAATTATGAAATTATCTATCAAATCAAAATTACTGATTTCAATATTAGGCTCGTGTGCAGTTGTTTATTTTGCTACCGTCTTGTACATTGGAATTAATAATAAAAATATGGCTTTAAATGATGCCAAAAAGTTGATTGATGTGAATGTGAGTGAGAATGCACTTAAAATCGAAAAACTTTTAAATTATGAAATGGCTATTGTCAAAACTATGGCTTATGCTTTTAATGAATACGATGATACTTCATTTCAGTTCAGAAACAAAATTTATAACAAGATGTATAAAGGTATATTTGATAATAATCCTCAATTTTATGCTATATGGGATAGTTGGGAAATGTCATATACCGATACTGGATGGACTCTTCCATATGGTCGCTATGTAAATCAGCACATCAGGCATGAGGGCAAAATTACGAGAGAAACTATAACCAAAAGCATGGACGGGGATAATGCCGATTACAAAAGAATTAAAGATGGCGGAGATGCCGATTGGTTTGAAGAACCTTATATTGATAATATTCTCATGACAAGTCTGATTACTCCTTTATATAAAAAAGGGGAGTTTATAGGTGTTATAGGTGTTGACATTTCTCTTGAAAGATTTCAGCAGATTACAAAAGCTATTGCTCCGTTTGACAGCAGCTATGCTTTTTTATTATCTAATAAAGGTATATATGTCAGTACAAGAGACACAAGCTATATCGGGAAACCTATTCATGAAGTGACACCTGGATTTGATGCTGACAGTAATTTGATTTCAAACATTAAATCAGGTAAATATTTCAGCTATGAAATAAAGAATCTGAATAACATGGGGGAATATTATGTTTCCTTTGCTCCTATATATGTTGGCGAAATCGAGAAGCCATGGTCTTTAGCAGTGACAGCCCCGACTAAAATTCTTATGATTAAAGCGAATCAAAAACTGTTTGTGACCATTACCATAGGAATAATTGGATTAATCGTAATTACTTTAATAACATGGCTGATTGCACAAAATATAACGGTTCCGCTTGTTAAAGCTACAAATGCTTTGAAAGAGATTGCTACGGGTAACATTGATAAGGG
>JACQWN010000150.1:0-9685 GCA_016209245.1 Bacteroidia bacterium | reverse complement strand
ATACTGTCGAGTTTGCAAATCAAATAGGTAAAGGGAATTACGACAAGGATTTTCAACTGTTAAGCGATAATGATACATTAGGCAATTCTCTCATTAAAATGAAAAACAGTCTGAAAATCGCCGAAGAAGAAAAAAGGAAACGTGAAATCGAAGATGAGAAACATAAATGGGCTACAAACGGCCTGGCCAAATTTGCCGAATTATTACGACAAAATAATAATGATATAAAAGAGCTTGCTTATGTCATTATTAGTAATCTGGTCAAATACCTTGAAGCAAATCAGGGAGGTTTTTTTATTATAAATGATAATGATAAAAATGATATTTTTATAGAACTTTCTGCTTGTTATGCTTATGACCGCAGGAAATATATTGAAAAACGGATAGATATCGGCGTTTCACTTGTCGGCAGATGTGTGCAGGAAAAGACAACTATCTTTCTGACGGATATACCTGACGGTTATATTGGAATAAAATCAGGACTCGGAACAGCTAATCCAACAAGCTTGTTAATTGTTCCATTAAAGTTGAATGAAGAAATTTTCGGTGTTGTCGAAATCGCTTCTTTTAAAGAATTTGAACAGTATCAGATTTCTTTTGTTGAAAGAGTCGGTGAAAGCATTGCCGCTACAGTTTCAAGTGTAAAAGTAAATATCAGAACAGCAAAATTACTTGAACAGACACAGCAATACTCTCAGCAATTATCATCACAGGAAGAAGAAATGAGGCAAAATATGGAAGAACTTCTCGCTACACAGGAAGAATCGAACCGCAGGGAAGCTGAATTAATCAAAGAAAACCAAGAATTAAAACAATTACTGGAAGTAAGAAATTCTACCACAAAATAGCTTCAGCTATTTTGTGGTAGAATTTCTTACTTCTCATCAGGGGATTGTTTTACAAGATTTACATTTCCATATCTAGAATTAATTTTAACAAGTGATGCTGCCGTTTTATCATCACCGATATTTCCTTTGATTCTGACTTCTGTGGGTTCACTTGTAACAGAAACTGAAGAACCTCTCGGATAATTTATATTACAATATTTACAAATCGCTGACAAATTATATGAAGCGCCAGGTTCAATCCCAAGGTTAAAATTTCCATAGCTGTTATCAACTTTGATTTCTTTAAAATTTGCTGCGATATTTTCAACGTTGCAATTAGTATATTTCACATCGAAATCAGCTTTGGTATTGATATTTTTTATCTTATAATCTCCGTACTTTCCAATCACGACAATACTGTTTATGCTGCCTATTTTATATTCATCATATTTCGATTCAGCGACAAGCGCTTTACTATTTCCGATTTCAATTTCAGAATACTTTGAAGCCATTATCAAAGCGGCGCTTTCTCCAATATTGAATTCAGAATAACCTGAAATGATTTTACTCCGTGTAATTTTATTGATGATGCCTTTGCCATAGCTGACGGAAATCTGGCTAAGCGGTTTTTCATTGTTGAACAATAGTTTATCTGCGATTAACTTGCCATATTTTAGTAAGATATTTGTTTTGCCATGCACTTCATCAATATTAATATTCCCGTATTTATTAGTCAGATTCATCTGAAGATATACTGGAATATTCACTTTGTAATCAATCTTGAAAGTCTGTGAACCTCCATCTTTCTTTATGTAAAAATTTGAGCATGCTTCCTTATCAATTAAAGTAATCGCTTTAATAGTATCAGCATCCTGGGCAAACGATACATTAATATAATCCATTATCTTATTGGCTTTTTCCTGGCTTGAAGCTTCAACAGTTATTGTTACGTCAATAGAAACTTTATTTTGCATCCAGTTTGTAATAACCATGTCGCCAAATTTATTCTGGATTTTTAATACTGTACTATCATAAGTATCATATTCTTTATGTAAAGTTTTTGAATACTCCTGCTTATCGGCAAAGCATTGTAACGACAATGCCAACATTATGAACAAAACTGCTTTAATAGTTCGACATAGCTCACTACAAGTAGTTCGGTGTTGTGATACAGTGAGCCTGTCGAACTGCTCACTATAAATGTTCTTAAATTTCGATTTTTTCATGGCTGGATTTATTTAATGGTTTGACATTTTTTAAATGATAAATAATTCTGTTTAAAATCTCAATCTTAAGTTGATAATACTCGATAATTGTGCTGATAATGCGTTCATCGTTAGGATTTGTATTTAGCTCATCTGTTAATGAATTTAGCATTTCGTCCATTTCCGACAGCTCGCGGATAACTATTTTTTTTTCGGTGCTGTCATCTATAAAGAGCCGGTTTATTTGCTCAAATTGTTGATTAACCAGCGATGTATAATAAATCTCCATTTCCTGATATTCCGGAGATATATCGCCTACTGTTATACGATTAAAATTTGTTATGTCATTTCCAGTTATAAAATATTTATAAGTCAAGTAGCTTGACATAACAAGTAGAAGAAGTACCGCTGCGGTTTTCAGCAAGAAGGGTATTGAAAGCACCATTTTTCTCCGGTGGTAAGCTTTTAATTTATTTTCAAATCTGTTGAAATGCCCGTTTTCTGGTTCTGAATCATCAAAAAGAGCACGGTTATTGTTTATTATTTTTTTTAACAGTTCCATAACTATCTAATTATATAGATATTCAATTTTTTCTCCATTTTTATTTTTAATCAGCTCGACTAATTTTTGTTTTGCTCTTGTAAGCTGAGCGCGGGATGTTGAGTTTGTAATTTTCAATATTTCTGCAATTTCATCATGGTCATATCCTTCAAGAAGATATAAGGTAAGAATGAGTTTATATCTTTCCGGCAAGCTATTTATAGCTTGTTTTATTTGTTCCGCTTTGATTTGCATTATTTCCTCCGGTTCTTTATCAGTATCCTGTTCCGCAATAAAATCATAACCGTCAATCGGATTAAGCACGACTTTTTTCTTTTTAAAAAAATCAAGCGATTGATTTATTACAATACGTTTCAACCAGGCGCCAAAGCTCACATCTCCCCTGTATGTACTGAGTTTTTCAAAAGCAGATAAAAATGATTCCTGCATTATATCTTCCGCTTCAAGTTTATCGTTCACTATTCTCAGACTTGTATTGTACATTGCTTTATAATATAATTTATATATTTCAAACTGCGCTTTATAGTCGCCTTTACGGCATTTATCAATAAGTTCTTTATGAATATTTGCGTACGTTGGTTCCAAATTGATATTTTTTCAGATTAAAGACGAAATTTATTTTGATTTGCTGCAAAAATATAGTAATCTTTTTATAACCTGTATTATTCATGTCGAACGAATCCCCAATTTAGTCTTCTTTTCAATAACGTCATAACAACTGACCTCACGGAAAATCAGATGCTCCTAATTAATTTTAACAGTAATAAATCCAGGAGATTTTACAGAACGGTTTCCAATTTTCAAAACAGGTTTAATTTTCAGTGTTACCCGTGTCGGTTTATTTATAATTCCTGACCAGCTCAAAGCATATTGTAAAATTGTTGCAGCAGACTCGCCTGAAAAAACTTCTTTTTTCCCTACACCTATAAAACCCAAATCGGTAATAGAACTAATGTTTTCGAAAGGGATACCTGCAAGTGTAAATTTTTCAACAGAAGATAAAGCATATTCGCATTCAGATAAACGGTAAGCTTGTAATAACTGACGACAACAAAAAAAGTTGTAACTCAAAATTAATATTGTTGTGATAAAAAAAATATTTCTTTTATACATAATTTAATTCTAATAAAAATTTTTTTGTAAAAATATTTTCTTCTGAAGTATTTGCAAATGGTTTTAAAAATTTCGAGCACACTTGTAAACACCTCTTAAATCAATATATACAATGATGTAAAACAATGTCAAATTGAAAATATTTCAGCAAGAATTTTTTTATAAAAGTAAAATTTTTTAAAATTGTTAATAAATATTTGATAACTTCTTATATATGATGTGTTGAAAATCTTTATATATGTATTATTTTCGCATGTAATTATTGTTTAATATAAAATTGTATTTTTATGGAAAAGAAAAAAGTCAAAAAACCCGTGAAAAAAGCTGCTGTTGTAAAAAAAGCAAAACCTGCTCCAAAAAAAGGTTGCAAGAAATAAGCAGGGTTTTTTCCTAAAAAGGCTTTATTTGAGAATAAAGCCTTTTTTATTTTATGCTTATTCTTCAGGGAATAAAAATTTTTTCACATCAGTTATTTTACCAAAAATTACAAGAATATCTCCTTTGTGAAATATTTCTTCAGACGACACAACTCCTAGAACAATAACTTTATTGTGCGAAATTCCTAATATATTTTTTTCTTCTTTTGTCCGTTTAATAGTAAGAACATTGACATTGTAACGGCCTCTGAAATCAGCTTCCCGTATAGTTTTTCCAACATATATTTCATTTACCACAGTTTCAATAATAATATATTCATCAGAAATATCAAGGAAATCAACAATATTCCGCAACTCAAGGCGTTTAACCATTCTGTCGGCAGAATCCTGCTCGGGATGTGCAATTTCGTGAATCCCGATAGCTTCAAGCACCGTTTGATGCAATGGAGAAATTGCCCGGCTGATTAGCTTTTTTACATTTAATTGTTTTAATAGTGCGGTGGTCATAATAGAAGCTCCTACATCTTCCCCAATAGCAACTACAACAATATCGGCATCTTTCAGAGGTAATGTTTTTACCGCATGTATATCGGTGCAGTCGAGCTGTATTACATGAGTAATTTTATCTTTGACCATTTCAATTCGGCTAATATTGTTGTCAACACCGATTACTTCATGTCCGAGAGCTGTCAGCTTGGCCGAAAGCGATGAGCCGAAATTTCCTAAACCAATAATTATAAATTTCATACCTTATTATATATATATTTAGATATTCATTTCATTCAAGGTTCAAAGTTATTAACAAATTAACAGAGTACCAAAAATAAAAATAGGGGTCATCCTTATTAACTAAAATTTGAAAGAATTGTAAAGTATTTTTTTAGTTTCTTAAAACTAAAATTTTTGTATTTTTGTTGGTTGTGGTTTGTCCACGTTAGTAGATTTCTGATTTTAATACTAATGAAATTTAAAGGAATTATTGCAGCAATATATTTTTTGATTGGTTTTACATGCATTTTTTTTACCGGCAGCGGAGAAAAAAACTGGAAACTTAGAAAAAACGAAAACGGTATTAAAGTTTACACTCGTGATATTGAGAACTCGAACCAAAAAGAGCTGAAAGCATATACAACAATTAATTCATCTTTATCAACCCTTGTAGATGTAATTCTCGATATTCCTGCCTGTACAACGTGGGTTTATTCATGCTCAAAGTCTTTAATTTTAAAAAAAATCAACGAACAAGAGCTAATTTATTATTCACTTCTTGATATTCCATGGCCGGCAGAGGACCGTGATATGGTTCTTCACTTAAAAGTTTCGCAGGATAAAAAAACTAAAATAGTCACTTTTAAAACAATGTCAAGAAACGATATTTTAAAAGAAAACCCCGGAATTGTGAGGATGAAAAATGTGACACTGGCCTGGCGGTTAAAGCCGCTATCATCCGGTTCGATTGAAGCACAATATTATCTTAAAAGCGATCCCGGCGGAATCGTTCCCGATTGGATGCTTGAATTTTTTATGGTGACCGGACCATATGAATCAATGCTGAATATTAAAGAAATGATAAAGAATAGCAAATATTCAAATGTTCATTTCGATTTTATTGAAGAATTTTAAAGTGCTATTATTCTAATATGAAGTTAAGATATATTTTGTATAATTTATTTTATCTTTTCTGTACTATTATATTAATATATTTTCTTTCCTGTAAACCGGCACATAATAAAGAAATCAGCCAGCTTAATGGACCATCCAAAGACACAATTGTTACTCTTACTGATACCCTTCATTCGAAAGAAACAGCAGAAAAGCTAAATGCATATTTCGACAGTCTGTATAAAAAAGGACTCTTCAATGGAATTGTATTAGTAGCACAAAAAGCCGTAACAATATATAAAAACAGATTTGGATATGCCAATTATTATAAAAAGGATACATTAAAATATACTACTGCATTCCAGCTTGGTTCAATCAGCAAGCAATTTACCGCTGTTGCTGTTATGCTATTGAAAGAGAGAGGATTGCTTATGTATGATGATTCTCTTAATAAATACTTTCCCGGTTTTCCTTATCCCGGTATAACAATCAGAATGCTTCTGACCCACCGTTCAGGATTGCCGAATTATATATATTTTCTTGATAAAAAACTTAAAGATACAAACAAACCAATAAGTAATGCTCAGGTTATTGACAGTCTTATTTTATATCATCCTCCGCGATATTATCCTCCTGACAAAAAATTTGATTATTGCAATACTGGATATATAATTCTTGCCTCTGTTGTAGAAAAAATTTCCAGAATACCATTTAAGGATTTTTTATATAAACAGATTTTTGAACCTGCGGGAATGGAAAATACGTTTGTATATGATTCTCTTACCATAACAACCAAAAAGGATATAGCTACCGGGTATCTTTATAAATGGCATGAAGCTTCTGATAATTTCGCCGACGGTGTGCTTGGTGATAAAGGTATTTATTCTACGATTAGGGATTTATATATTTGGGACAGTATTTTATATACGGAAAAGCTGTTAAAGCAATCAACACTTAAAGAAGCATTTGAACCCGGCAGCAAAGATATCAAAAGCCACCGTAATTATGGATTTGGATGGAGATTGAAAACCCTTGATGATGGAACAATAATGATTTTTCACAGGGGCTGGTGGCATGGGTTTCAAAACCTGATAATAAGAATGACACAGGATAAAACGGTGATTATTATATTAGCCAATCGCAAAACCAGATATTTCATTGACCCGCAAAGATTGTACGATATTTTATATCCCGGAAACAAATTTAATTGTATTACAACTACTATTGATGATTAAAAGTAAAAGTTCTGCCAAAAAGAACATTAAATAAACACTAATAATTTCTTTTTACATAAAAACAAACTTCGCTGTTCTTAAACAGGGATTCCTTAGTTTTATATTTAGGATCTGCAACAGTAATTGCATCTACGACCTGCGAATGTTTAATTCTCGAACAGTATAATTCTGGAGATGTTAGATACAACCAAAGCCCTGATTTTTCGCTTAATGATATTTCAATTTCTTTAATTTCGATATTGGTTACGGTTTCAATATCAACATTACCATAAGTTTTTACACTTTTCAAATCCCTCAATATCAGATATATATCAGCAATATATCTTTTATCGTTCGGGTTAGAGTAATAAATATTAAGCATTCCATTCTTCACTTCAGTTTTTATTTTTTTATGAATAGACGGGTGTGCTTCAATCAGCGCACTGCACTTTTCATTTGCAGATGCCTGATAGATGAAAATGTTGAAATTTCCATTTACCGTTATACCGGTAAAATCATCAAGAATTCTTTCTTGATTCATGTCGTCAATATATCTGATATCCTTCTGTGCCTCGATAGAAGAGATAATTACCCCAAAGACAAGCAGGGCCAGGCAAATTATTTTCTGTCTCATAGTTGTAAAGTTTTTATGGTTAATACTTTTACTCATTGATGCTTCTTTTACTCTTATATACGTTTTTTTAAAAAATATGTTTCAAAAATTTTTAATTTTTTTAATTATTTTTTAAAAAATTTATATATTTTTATTAAATATATTAAAAATTTTAAAATATTTATAAGAATATTTTGAAATGTCTAATTTGAAATTTTGTTATATTGTTGATTATTAATTAATTAAATAATATACTAATTACTGAATCATTGGACATTGTGGACTTACAGTTAAGTTATTATTCTCCGGTTGAGTAAAAAAATAAACATGAACAGTAACAAAAAGTGGAATAATTTATGAATTAAAAATATTAAATTTGCAGGTAAAATAACACCTGATTGATGAGGCTAATAATTCCTATATTTTTCTTTTCATCGCTTTTTCCGCTATGCAGATTATATGCTCAACAGGAAAAGCCGGAAATGATTGCTTATAAAAGTGCAGTATCGCATGCTAATAAGCTTTTCAAACAAGGAAAATATTTTGAAGCAATTGTTTATTATAAGGAGGCACAGGCGCTAAAACCCGATGAAAATCTGCCAAAGTACCGTATTGAAGATATCAAGACAATTTATATTAAGAAAGAAGTTGAAAAAATCTTGGATAATAATGATGAACCTGAATCAAAACGAAAGAATAAAAAAGAAATTGAAGCTGAAATGCATAACAGGGCTTTATTAGAGCAGGATATCAGAAGGATTGTGGAAGCGGAAATAATCGAGATGGATAAGAAAGAAGTGAGGGATAGCGCCAGACAAAAAATTCAAGATATGGAGATTGCAGAGCTTTTGAAAAGAGCCGATAAAGAAAGAAAGAAAGAAATTGAAGACTCTATTGCAAGGGCAAAACGTATTGAAGAGACAAGAATCAAAGTGGCCGAAGAGGAAAAGAAAATGCTTGCTGAATCCGCAATAAAGAATGAAGTTATAGAAATCCCTTTACATTCTGATATGGAAGTGGAACAAATTAAAAATTCAAAAACGGAACCAGATCAAATAAGTATTGAGGGACAAGATAAGGAATCTTTATTGGTCTTGACCGAAATACCAAAAGATACTATTAAAATAGCGATTGAAGAAAAGAATCAAATTAATGAGAAAGAGCAAGAAAAAGAATCCTCTTTAAATTCAGGAAATAGCCAGAATGCTGAAAACACAGGAAGAACCGCTTCTTATGCCAAAGCGAAAGAAGAACGGCAAAAGCAATTAAGAGAGCAATATCCTGACGAAAGAACAGTGGAGGTAATGAAGTCGGAAGGAAAGATAATTACCAAAATAATAATAAATCGCAACAACGAAGTGACAGTATTTCTTAAAGTTGAGCATAACTGGGGAGGCACTTTCTATTTCATTGATTATTCGCCCGAGCCGCTTGTTTCTATTTCAAAAGACTATTTTGAGAGACGTACCAAATGAATTTATGGAATACTATTATATTTCAGCTTCACATTAATATACCCCCCTGTAAAATACCAGCATGTAGTATCGCAATCGGTAGTATTTTTCTTTATTTTAATCTTGTCGCCGTCAAGGGCAATTACTCTCGAATCGCCGACATTGTAATACGCTTCCACTGAATAGTATTTGTTTAAAGGCACTTCAACATAATGTTTTTTCGATGTTGCAGTATCAATATACTCAATGTCGTTATCTTCCGGGCAACCTCTGTAAATTATAAGTGGAACACTGTCGTTTTCATCATTTATGGTTAGTTCAATAGCAAGCTCTCCCCAGTCAGGTTTTATCTGGTAACATTCAGAACAATCGAAATTTTCATCTTTTGTTTCCTCACACTGGCTTAATATTAATACGAGACTAATGAGTATAATCCTCATGTTTGAGAAAAGTATCCACATGTTCGTGCCTGACTTAATCGAGTGCGTTATGAAATGCACTGGTCTGAAGACGAGTACCAACAAGGGAAACAAATTTCTCTCTGGTTGAAAATTTTTTTGCATATATTTATACTAAAATTGCCTATTGCCTCCTTCTCAAAAACGCTGTCAGGAGCTTCGCACTCTGACAGGTTTTTAGAAACTGCCAACTGCCAACTGCCGACTACCGACTGCCGACTGCCGACTGCCAACTGCCGACTGCCGACTGCCAACTGCCA
>JACQWN010000466.1 GCA_016209245.1 Bacteroidia bacterium | reverse complement strand
CGGCATTTGAAAAATACCAAAAAGTGTAAACTACTTTGAAGCGATTTTGAAAAATGCCAATATTTCAAAGAACTTTTTTAACTTTGCCATTAATTCCTTTTTATATCAAGGATTTTGACATTACAGACAGACACTAATTAATTTCCCCTTATTTCTATTAATTTCTATTAATTTCTATTACTATTTTCTACCGCCTTCAACACAGCCCTTTTCGTAAGAACTTTTAAAATTTCTCTTCTGTAATTGGCGCCGGCTCTGATATCATCAATCGGCATGGAATCATCTGCGGCTGCTTGGCTTACCTGTTCGAGAATCTTTGAATTTTCAGCAACTTGCGATATATTTATCCCTTTAAGAAGATCTGCCGATTTAGTGCTGATTTTCGGAGTAGGTGCGACTGCTCCTAATACAATGCATGCGTCAATGCAAATATTATCTTTCAACTTTACCATTGCAGCAACCGATACTACTGAAATAGAAACAGCTTCCCTTAATCCGAATTTCTCAAAATGAACGCCAATACCTTGAGCAGGTATAGGAATAATGACCCTTGTCATTATATCTCCTTTCCCAAGGATTGTTTTTTTGTTAAATACAAAAAAGTCCTTTAATGATACGGTTTTAATGAATTTGCTGTTTGCAATCTCCACACCGGCGTTAAGAGCGATTAATACAGGCGCCGAATCGCAGCATGAAGAACCTGTGCAAAGATTTCCTCCAATAGTCCCGGTATTACGTATCTGTTCTGAACCTATCTTTGAAACCGCTTCGGCAATTGAAGGTATGTATTTCATTATCAGGCGAGACGTCATTATTTCTTTATGTGTGGTTGCAGCTCCGATGTAAAGGTTATTTTCATCTTTAATAATTTTTTTTAATTCTTTAATATTGGAAAGTGAAATAATATCCTTATGAAATCTAAGTCCTGTTTTTAATTCAACCAAAAGATCAGTTCCTCCGGCAAGGATGGCTCCGTTATCGCTTTTTTCAAGTAAAGCAAGAGCTTTTTTCAAAGATTTTGGTTTGCAGTAATTAAAATCTGATATATACATTTCTATGAAAGATGCTGATTACATACAAATGACAAAGTAAATTAAATTTTCAATTATTAATTTAGGAAAATTTATGTAAATAATAAATATTAATAATTTTGCCGGTGTCTTTCAAAATATTAATATTACTTTTATGCAACACAAAGAAAATAGTTTAGTATTAATTGATGCATCAAGGTTGATTATTGAAGGGATGGCATGTGCCGGGGCCGATTCATTTATCGGCTATCCTATAACACCTGCTAATTTGCTGTATTTATATGCAAGCAAGCGATTTCCTGTTATGCTTCCAGCACCCGACGAGATTACAACATTACAATGGATGGCAGGCCTGTCAGCCGCAGGAAAGCTGCCTATAACAGCTACCTCTTTCCCCGGCTTTGCATTGATGATTGAAAGCATTAATATGGCATTTATGATGGAATTGCCAATGGTAATTATTTTAGCGCAACGGTTAGGCCCTGCCACAGGCACTGCTACATGTGGCGCACAAGGCGATTTATTGCTGCTCAGGGGTCTTATTTCAGGCGGGCATCAAATCCCTGTCATTTGCTTGTCAGATTTTGCTGATTGCTGGAATTTATCAGCAAAAGCAGTGCATATCGCTAACAAATACAGAACTCCTGTCGTAATCGTTACTTCAAAAGAAATGGTTATGACTCAACGTAGCTTTGACATTAATTTACTTGAAGAAATAAATCCTGTTAATCGTAAATTTTATAATTCAGAACAAGCATATATTCCTTATAATCCGGAGAATAATCTGATACCCGAATTTCTCCCTCTCGGCAATCAAAAACACCAGGTCAGAATAAGCGCGTCCACCCACGATAATAAAGGTATTTTGCAGCATACCTCCGACCAAGCAATGGAAAATACCATTCGTCTTGACCGGAAAATTATATATAATCTTGATGAATTCACATATTACGATTTAATAGAAGAAAAAAAGGCAGATACTATTATTGTTTCGTATGATATAACCGCCGCTTCAGCACGCGAAGCTAGGGAATTACTTAAGAAAAAAAACATAAATGTTTCTTTGCTGATTGTTAAAACACTGATTCCTGTCCCGAATATTTATTATGAAATATTGGCAAGGTATAATAAAATAATTATTGCTGAAGAAAATGTAAATGGACAGCTTGGTAAAATATTATTTGGAGAGCATAAACACAAAAATATTATAAATATAGGTTCAATCGGGAAGATGGTTTCACCACTCGAAATAATTAAAGAAGTTAATGTCTAAATATATATGAAGAATATTTTAAATACGCAGGAACTGCCTTTTTGTAAAGGCTGCGGTCACGATTTAATTGCTAAAAGCACAGCCGCAGCTTTGGAAAAATCGGGGTGCTCCCCGTTAGATATTATTTTAGTTACTGATATCGGGTGTCATGGCATTATTGATACTTCGTTTAATACTCATACAATACATGGATTACATGGCAGGTCTGTATCTTTGGGAGTTGGCATATCTCTGGGCTTGAACAATTCTGATAAGAAAGTCATTGTTTTTACCGGCGACGGAGGAGCTACCATCGGACTGCAGCATATAATGGAAGCCGCACGCCTGAATATTAATATGACAATAGTAATCCACAATAATATGTTGTATGGTATGACCGGAGGGCAAACCAGCGGATTAACACCTCAGGGGTTTAATACTACAACCGCTCCATCAGGCAACACTTTTGAGCAATATGATATTTGTGGGCTCGCTCATACAGCCGGCGCCTCGTATATCAGCCGTATTCTCGGAATAGGGAATATCGCTGATAAGCTTGCTGAAGCTATTAATACAAATGGCTGTTCAGTTGTTGAAGTGATTGAATTATGCCCCGGATATGGTATGAAGCTTAACCCCAAACGAAAATTAGCTGAAATATTGGAAAGTTCAGGCAAATCTGAAGGTATATGGACGAACAACAGGCTTCCTTTTGCCGTTGATATTAAAGAGGAACCAACTTCTTTGCTTAAAAACCTGAAAGCTATCGAAATTATTGATAAGCCCCAATTAAAATCATCATATACTGTTTTATTAAGCGGATCAGCAGGCGAGGGAGTTCAGACAGCCGCTAATATTCTGGCTATTACCGCTGTAAGTTCCGGATATCATGTAACTCAAAAAGGAAGCTATCCTGTAACTGTGGGTGTGGGCTTTTCTACTGCAGAAATAATTATTTCACCAAATGAAATTTTATACCATGGTATGACCATACCTGATATTGCTATTATTACATCTCAGGATGGCCTTAATCACAGTAAAAAAAGAATTAATTTGATGAATAACGGAATATTAATGATAGATAGCAGCTTATCAGCTCCACAAACAGGAGCTCGGGTTTACAATATTGATTTCAGAAGTATCGGAGTTAAAAGCGCTTCAATGTTTTCTTTATTTTATTTTTCTGAAATATCGAAAATACTCCCACATGCAGCAATTTTCAAGGCGATTGAACAACACGGTGATGCACATAAAATTCCGCTTGATAAAATTAAAGAAATATTCAGATTTGATGTTTTATAAATATAAATTTTTTCTTGTTTGTTTCTTTTTCTTTTTATTTTTGCGTGGTTAAGCTGTATTTTTTATATATATAACAGGTTTTACTCTGCATTATTCATAAATTTAAAAATAAGTATATGACTAACCCCGTCCTTCAGGGCGGGGACACTAAAAAATGTCTTTCTCCGACCTCTCTCTGCGAAATTTTGAAAATTATAAATTTTCAAAATTTCGCAGAGGATGGAAGCAAAGATGTTGCTTTTTTAACCCCCGCCTTAAAAGACGGGGTTAGTTATATATATTATATTAAAGTTCATGAATTATTCAGATTACTTTGGCTAAATAAATAATAATAAAATTTTAAAAAAATGAAAGAGGATGTGTGGATTAATACTTCCTGTGGCGGATGTTACGGGCAATGTGGTATCAGGGTGCATCGGGTAGATGGTGTGATTGTTGACATTGAAGGGAACCCTTATGACACTTTACGACCCGCATCGTATAAATTATCCTGTAAAAAGAACCAATCCTGAAAAAGGAGTTGGCGTTGACCCGAAATGGCAACGTATCTCCTGGGAAGAAGCTATGGATACAATAGTATCAAAGCTCAAAGCGGTTTATGAGAAGGATCCCAGGGGCTTATACTGGCAAGCAACTACTGTACAGACCAGTGAAATCCGGTTTGCTGTCCCTGCATTTATGAAAGCTTTTGGCTTTAAGAACTACTGGGTTTCAGGAGGCGGATTATGGTGCGGCAATGGCGCACATTTTATGAACGGAATCATGCATGCTGCCTGGTCTGTTATTCCTGACTGGAATTATAATAATTATACTATATATTTTGGTTGCTCAAAAGGACATGGCGCAGGACATGCGGCTCTGCAAACCGCACAATTTGTCGCCGATGCACGGGCAAGAGGAATGAAAGCAGTTGTCTTTGACCCGTTTCTTTCAACACAGGCATCAAAGGCACATGAATGGGTTCCTTGTATTGTAGGCACCGACGGCGCCGCAGCACTCGGTATGATAAATGTTATCCTGAATGAGCTGAATACATGGGACGCTGAATATCTAAAGCTGAAAACAAATGCCGCATACCTGATTCAACCCGACGGCCATTACAAGAGAGATACGAAAACTAATAAACCGCTGATATGGGATACAGTGGATAATAAGCCGAAAACCTTTGATGATGAAACAATTAAGGACTTCGCCTTATTAGGAGAATTTCAGGTTGATGATACAAAATGTGTTCCTTCGTTCCAGTTATTTAAAGAACATGTTAAAAAAGAGTATCCGCTCGAGAAAGTTTCTCAGATTACTTCCGTACCGGTTTCAACATTACGGCGTGTAGCTACTGAATTTGTTCAACATGCACAAATTGGAAGCACAATAGTTATTGATGGTAAAAAATTACCACTGAGGCCTTCTGCGGCAATATTTTTCAGAGGCAGCCAGGGACATGTCAACTCCGGCTGGACATGCCTGTCAATCGATCTGCTTAATCATATTATTGGAGCCGCCGACGTTCCCGGCGGAGCATTTGGACACGGACCACCGGTAAGTATGGGATATCCGGATACCGGCAAACCAAATACCGTTCCTTATCCTTGTCCCGACGGACTAATGGTAGTTAAGGGATGGGTCTATGACCATAAACCATATCCTCTTTCAGAGCCAAAACCTCCTACACGGCTCGATTTACACGATATGTTTCCATGCTCGGTCTATAACGCCTTTACAATTTGTTCGCCTGATTGGGAAAAATACAGAAAACAGTTCGGCATTGACTACGAACCCTCAATTATGATTAACTTCGGTTCTAACTCAGTAATGACCATGGCTAATGCCCAACAGGTAACAGAAAATTTCCTGAAAAAATTCAAGTTTATTTTCTCTTTTAATATCATTCACAATGAATTTACCGAAGCAGTCGCCGATATTGTCCTGCCTGACACTTGCTTCCTTGAAAGATATACCCCGGCAGTTACTTTCCCATCAACATTCTGCCATCCTACCGGTATGGATCACTGGGTATGGCAAATCCGCCAGCCGGTTGTGAAACCGCTTTACGAACGCCGAGACTTCAATGAAGTGATGCTCGAAATTACAAAACGGCTAGGCATTCAGAATAAATATTACGAATCAATTAATAATCTTATACCGATTCGTTACGGCGGTGAGATGGAAGAAAAAAATAAGCTCAATCCCAAAGGCGATTATACCTGGTACGAAATATGCGACCGGCTGATAAAAGACAGGTTTGGAGATGGTAAAGGACTGGAAGAAGTAAAAAAGACAGGATTTATAAAATGGAAAGCCAAAGTTGAAGAAACATACTGGAGGTGGTTTGTACCTGTAAGAGTGCCTATATATTTTGAATACTTTATTGATGCAGGGAAAAAACTAAGGAAGGTAACAACAGATTTTGGAAGACCGGATTTATTCGACATGTCTTTTTTCGAGCCATTAGCTCAATGGAATCCATGTCCTTCCCATACAAATAAAAATCCCGAATTTGACCTGTGGGGATTTTCCTGGCGCCCTTCTTTCCATACCCAGTCTTCTACTCAATGCAACCCATGGCTTGACGAAATTTCAGTAAATGACCCATTTGTTTATTTAATTCAAATTAATGAGGAAACAGGGAAGAAAAAAGGACTTAAAGATGGGGATATAATCTGGGTTGAGAACCCTTTAGGAAGAAAGATTAAAGGTCCAGTAAAATTGGTTCAGGGTATGCATCCGCAGCATCTTGGTATTGCAGGGTGCCATGGCCATTGGGCAAAAGGACAGCCCGTATCAAAAGGTAAGGGGCAGTTTTTCGATGACCTTATAATAGTTGACGAGGCACATACCGACTCATTAACTCTGGGTTCTGATGCCTGTGTTAAATTAAAAATTTATAAATGCAACGAATAAAGGTAAATTGTTAAATTTTTTGCCACTAATTACACGAATTAATAATAATTATAATTCGTGTAATTAGTGGCTATAAATCTTAAATCTAATATGATAAAGTACGGTATTGTAATTGATTTGAAAAGATGCTACGGTTGTTATTCTTGTACTGCGGCATGTAAAGCGGCAAACAATACACCTATGGGAGTTGATTTTGCCAAGTGTATTTCCGGCGAAACAGGAATTTATCCTGCCGCACAACGGCAGATGCTTCCAACGCTTTGTATGCAATGTGAAGACCCGGAATGTAAGAGGGTCTGTCCGACCGGAGCTACTCTTCAGAATGAAAATGGTATTGTCACCGTGGATAAAAATATCTGTATGGGTTGCGGCTACTGTATGATGGCGTGTCCTTATGGGCAACGGCACAAAGTATCGGGATGGCAAACATACTTTCCACAGGCAAAAGAAGAGCTTGATGCTTATCAATCTTATGCAAAAGGAAAATGGGAAGAAAAATATGGCTATGGTATTGCATCAAAATGCGATTTTTGTATGCAACGGGTTAAAGACGGAAGATTGCCGGCTTGCGTGGAATCATGCCCGGCTAAAGCACGTACCTTCGGCGATATTAATAATCCTGAAAGTGATGTATCAATTTTAATCAAAAGAGATCGTGGATTCCAGCTTAATCCTGAATTTGGTACCAACCCTTCAGTTTATTACTTACCGGCAAGGTAATAAAACGAATTAGGATTTATGATTTAAAACATGAACAATTGAACACATTAAACAATTTTGAATAAGTTATTTTGAATTTAAAAGTGTCCTTGTTTCATTTGAAATTCAACCTATGGTAGTTTTTTAATGAATATAATACGAAGAATCGGACAGGGAATTAATAACTATTAAAAAAATAATGACATGAAAACAAATTTAAACATTTTATTAATCGCTTTAATATTATGTTTTAATTTTGTGTACGGGCAACCCGGCACACTCGACAGTACCTTTGGAGTATCAGGGATAGTTACCACACACATCAGGTGTCCCGGGGATGACCATGGCAATTCAGTTGCTACAGCCTGACGGAAAAATTGTTGTTGCAGGTTATTCCACAAATTCTGATTACATGTTGGACTTTGCTACTGTACGATACAATTCCGATGGTTCATTAGATAGTTCCTTTGGAGAAAACGGTGTCGTAATAACTACGTTTGGGAATGACGGTGGTATTGCTACTTCCGTCGCTATTCAGTCAGATAGTAAAATTATTGTTACCGGTTGTTCATCCTGTGATTTTGCAATAGTGCGTTACAATACAGATGGAACAATAGATAATTCTTTCGGGGGAGATGGTATTGTAACAACAGACTTTGCAGGCGGTTTTGACCTTGTTAATTCTTTAGCTATTCAGACAGACGGCAAAATAATTGCAGCAGGCTGGACAAGAGATACTAATTATTTATATAACTTTGCAATAGCCAGATACACTTTGGACGGATCTTTAGATAGTTCTTTTGGAGCATCTGGTAAAGTTATTACAACTATTGGAAATGGCGAAGATGAAGGTAATTCAGTTGATATACAGTTAGATGGAAAAATTATTGTTGCAGGCAATTCTTCTGGTGATTTTGCCATCGTACGTTACAATATTAACGGAAGTCTTGATAATTACTTTGGAACAAATGGAATAGTTATTACAGATATCAACGGTACCGAAGACCGTTGTTATTCAGTCGCTATACAATCAGATGGAAAAATTGTAGCAGGAGGTACAGATTCTTCCGGTTTTGCGATAGTTCGGTACGACACAAACAGCACCCTTGATAATTCTTTTGGTACATCCGGTAAAATTACTACTGATATTAGTAATAGTGTTGATATAGGCAATTCCATTGCGATTCAGACAGATAACAAAATTGTTGTAGCTGGAGGAGCTTATTATAGCTTAGCTTTTTATCCTTCTGAATATGACTATTTTGAAGTTGTACGCTATAATTCGGACGGCACTTTGGATAGCTCATTTGGGTCAATGGGTAAAGTCATATCTGTTATCGGTGATGGAGGTAGTACATGCAATTCTGTAGCTATTCAGACAGACGGGAATATTGTCGCTGCTGGAGTATCCTATAATAATTCTGGATTATGTGGAGCAGAAGATGAATTTACAGTTGTCAGATATATTTCAGATTTGAATATTGGTATGGTGGATTTTTCTTATGAAAGCAATCCTATTTTAGTTTACCCCAATCCAATACAAAAAGATGTAATGCTGGAATATACCCTTACGAAAGATGAGTTCCTGACAATAGAAATATATGATATTAACGGAAGGTTGGTTAAGTCAATCTTTACAAATGAGAACAGAAACAAAGGCACACATAAAGAATTATTGAATATTGAAAAACTGCAAGCTGGAATATATATATTGTCTATAAAGAATAATTTACGTAGCCAGAATATAAAAATAGTTAAAGAATAATGTGGTAAAATTTTTTTTTATGGAAAAAAAATATTATACCTTTGTTGTATTATTAACCGGGTTAAAAACATGTTTTTAGAGGTGCCCTTAAATCAATAAAGTATGAAAAAAAATTTTTTTATAAAAACAACTTGCAGTAAGTTCATTTTATTAGCTTTTGTTTGTTCAATGCTGTCTGTATATTCATGCTCACAAACAGCCGCACAAATAACTTTTGAAAAAACTTTTGGAGGACCAAGTAGTGATGAGGGATATTCAGTACAGCAAACTAATGATAACGGTTATATTATTGTTGGAACGACTATGAGTTTTGGCATAGGAGGGGATATATATTTAATTAAAACAGATGAAAATGGAGATAATCTCTGGACAAAAACTTATGGAGAAAATTATTATGATATAGGATATTCTATACAACAAACTGTAGATGGGGGATATATAATTGGTGGATTTAAAGGAGTTTTTGATCCATATTCTGATGGTTTAGGGGATATTTTTATCATTAAAACAGATTCTTTAGGTAATACACTTTGGACAAAGACTTGGGGGGATAGTTTAGGCGATTATGCTTATTCAATAAAACAAACATTAGATAAAGGCTATATAGTTACTGGTGTCAATAATGCTATAATAATTAGTGGCGGAAATCCTACTGCTTATTTGACTAAATTAGATTCATCAGGAAATATTTTATGGACAAAAACTTATGATTACAGTGCTGGATTTTCAGTTCTACAAACTTATGATGGTGGATATATTCTCACTGGTACTAATAATAAAGTATATTTAATAAGAACAAACTCAATAGGTGACAGTATTTGGACAAAGACAATAAATAGTAATCTGTTTTATGGTAGAGGATATTCAATTATACAAGCAATAGACAGTAATTTTGTAATAACAGGACAAATTTATGAGCCAGGAGGCGAGAATGAATTATTTTTATGTAAAGTAGATATAAATGGAAATGTAATATGGTCAAAATCTTATGGTGGTAGTAATTATGAGTGGGGTCGTTCTGTTTATCAATGCAATGATAACGGTTATATAATAGTTGGAACAACGCATAGTTTTGGTAATTCAGCAAGTTCAATTTGGATACTCAGAACAGATGAAAATGGCGATACTTTATGGACAAAAACTTATGGTAATATTTCAGATAATGAAGGATATAGCGGACAGCAATGTGATGATAAAGGTTTTGTTCTAACAGGTTATAGCTATTATAATAATGTATCAAGGGAAATAGTTCTAATAAAAACAGATAGTTTAGGTAATACTCAAACAATTATTAGTGAAAATGAAGAATTATATGATATTCCAAGTATAACCATTTCACCTAATCCATTCGTTGACTATACTATTATAAAATATAAATTACCTTTTTATTTATCACAAGGAGAAATAGTAATCTATAATATACAGGGATATGTAATTTACAGATATAAGATTAAAAGTGTTAAAAAAGGTCAAATTAAAATTACTAACGATAAACTAATTCCTGGTATATACTTTTGTGAGCTTAGAGGAAATCTCACAATATTTAAAGTTATAAAATTAGGTAGTGTCATATAATAATTGATATAATTTTATATTTTCAATATTGGACGCTCAAAAGCATATTTAGTAGTCCATTGTTTTTCAACTATACCAGC
>JACQWN010000465.1 GCA_016209245.1 Bacteroidia bacterium | reverse complement strand
TTTAAAAGGGTAATAAAAAATATTCATGCGTTTGCCCTGTAATTTTAGTTTTGTAAATATTATAAATGCCTTTATCTTTACATCCTCAATATTATGTACTTTTTTAACTGTTTATGACATCCTTAAAATATATTTTATTTTTAATATCAGCAATAATACTTCAAAAATATTGTTACTCGCAAAAAACCAATACTGTCAGGGATTCTATTAAAACCATCAAAGATATTCATATTATCCAATGGTATAATATTGAAGAAGCCCAGGAACTCCAGAAAAAGCAGCCCAAAAAAATACTTATTGACATGTTTACACAATGGTGCGGATGGTGTAAAAAGATGGATGCATCAACTTTTTCAAATCCTAATATTGCAGCTTATATCAATCAATTTTTTTATGCTGTCAAATTTGATGCTGAAACATTTGATACAATTAAATTTAAAGAAAAAATTTACATAAATGAACAAGCAGGCAAGATTGACCCCAAAATGACTATAAGAAAGCCCCCGCACAAGCTTGCCGTAGAATTATTAAACGGCAAAATGTCGTATCCGACAATTGTTTTTCTTGATGAGGAATTAAATAATCTTGGACCGGTTCCGGGTTATAAAACGCCTCAGCAAATAGAACCTATGCTTATGTACTTTGCAGAAAATGTTTATAAAAATGTGGCATGGAATGAATTTGAGCGGGATTTTAATAAATGTTTCTGGGATACAGTACATCCCGACACAACATTAGTAAAATGGTATTCATTGCAGGAAGCGATAGATATGAATTTACAAGCTCCAAAAAAAATATTTATTGATTTATATGTAAATTGGGGAACTCTGTGTAAAATTATGTTTAAAACTACTTATAATCAACCGCTTATTGCAAAATATCTGAATGATAATTACTATCCTGTCCGGTTTAATGCAATATCATAAGATACAATTTACATACAAAACCAACCTTTGATAAACGAAGGGAAAGGACATCCGTTTCATCAGTTTGCCGTTACTGCTTTGCAGGGTAAAATGAAATTTCCTGTTATTATTTTTATGGACGAGCAAAATAAATTTTTAACGGTAATTCCCGACTTCCGCACGGCTGAAAATTTAGAACCTGTCCTGAGATTTTTTAAAGAGGATATTTATAAAACGACGAAATACGAAGAATTTATTAAGACTTTCGTAAGTCAAATCAAGAAAACAAATTGAAACGATTTTCAATTATGTTCTTAATTAACATTCTGAAAGAGCTTCGCTATATCCAACTGAATTATAAAATCTTTGAAATATTTTACTTTATCAATTTCCTGCTTATCGTGCAAAAATTTTGAAACTTCAGATATCTTTTCGTTCCAGTTAATATTTTTAATACTTTCAAGTATTAGATTCTTTAATTGTTCAGGCGAGGTCAAGATTATAGGTTTCTCTCTATTCGCTAACCGGTTAAATAAAAACTCTATATCCGGCTTTACCATATTCACTAATTCCATAACATCATAAAAATCTCTGCCTTTGGCTCTTGAAACAGCAGCACATAGTTTCATTGAGAATATAACCGATAAAGGAGCGGCTTTTATCATCCTCACAACTTCAAATTTGTTTATTAATTTCGATTCGGGTACATATCTATATGTTCCTGTATTCTGAAATTGTGCATCTATTTTTAAATAAAGCTTTTTCTTTGGATTTGGATCAATTTGCTGCTTGTACAAAATACCCGGAAAATTGATATACTCTGTCATTGCGCCTATAATTTCGTTTTTTCTTTTCTCGTTATCAAGTTCCGTTTCGATTCCTTCTTTATTTAGTTCGGTGCATATTTTTTCACACAATTCCCTGTGAGAATTGTAATCATAATTACCATGAAAATCAAAATCCAGATCATCAGAAAAGCGTCTGAAATCATATAATAATCTTAAACAGGTACCGCCGATTAATATAAGGTTCTTACTCCATGAACCGTTATAAATAATATTAAGAACCTTACATTGTAAATATTCTTTCAAAATCGCCATCCTGCTATCGGGTTTCTGCAAATGATCTGGATAATAGGATAATAAATTATTAATATTAATCATGGTTATGAGTAATTTTTAAATAATAAATCAATTCGTTTTTCAAGCTCTTTATTGTCAAATTTTTCAAGATATGTATAGACCTTGTTTTTCTCAATATTTCTAATAAGTTCAATTTCATTAAACCTTAATTCTTTTATCTTATCAGGTGAATTGTACCAGGTTTTTAAATATAAAAAATCAAGAATTGCTTTCTCCGGTTCGGCAATCATTATCATAGTATTTGTATTGTCTGAATATTTATAATATGTATATCCGAAAAATAAATCTTTTTTTAAAGCATTATAATGAAACCGACCTGCTTTGGTTTCAAATTCGGTAGTTTTATTGGTGGATACTGATGTGACACAGAATATACCCTCAGGAATAAGCTCATAAAACGACAATGCACTTTCTAAGCTGATATAGGATGGAGAATAAATCAAATTCGCCGTTTGCCATGCAGAATATGGCAGTTTTAAAAATTCAGGAAAACAGTACCATCCGTTGCGCAACTTGATAATGTACTTTTTATCCTGCCATGAACAGAAGTACTGATTATGAAATTCGGGGAAAATAGATTTGACATTATTTATAGAAAATATCCCTGCTTTGTCAAATGTCTCTTTAAATTTTATAAAATTCATTTGTATTTCCAATTTTTCACAAAAATATGAAAAAAAAGAAATATAAACAAAAAAGGTAGGTTAATTACGACACTCTATTCAATCACCAATTTTTCCCTTAAGACGTTATTCCCTGAAATCTCCACGAAATACACACCCGGTGCCAGATCACCTTTTTCAATTTCAACCTTGCCGGATGATATATCTGTAATCCGTAAAATTTCCTTTCCGGTTATGTCGGATAATATAAGGTAATTAAAATTATTTTTACTGTTATCGAATATGATAATGGTTTTGTCACAAAAGGGATTGGGTGATATATTTAAGTTAACAGGGTTTTCTATTTCTTCAATCCCGGTAAAGTTCAGCCGTTTATTTGAAAATGAGAAGTCGTTTTCACCGGTTTTGTTCGTATTGCAACCACCGGCTTTTTTCACAGCAACCATGTAGTAATATGAATCTAATACATTATAGTCGTTATAACTGTGAAAGGTAGCCGAAATAGAATCGTACATCGCTATATTGGTTGGTGTTGATCCCCGGAAAATATAGAATTTTGAAGGAACATAGGATCCGCTTTCGTCTATATAATCGTCCCAGTTTAAGCCCATGGTAGCGCCATTCACTGCAACGGTAAGATTCATTGTCTTGTGATAATAGCTAAGTTCCGATTCTGCCCAGCATGTATCAATAGCAGTGATTTTATACTTGTCGCCATGCGATTCCGGCGCCGAGCTATAATCAATAAATACCGATGACTGGCTGATTGGTACATTACCGAGCAAGGAAAACTCATTTAATCCGGTTTCTTTGTAAATGTTATAGGAAATAGTACCGACATCCTGTGTTTTGCTCCACATTACCTTGTTTTTCCATAAGACCGTATCAACAGAGACAAGGCAGAGTTCTTCATCCTGATACGGCAGTTGCACAAATACATCAATACTATCTGCTCCATGTATAAGTAACCGCCCCGCTTCCTGTAAGGGTTACCTGAACGCCCGGACAAACGCCGGATACCGAAGCATGAGCCGTAACAAACAATTGCGCCGGTTGGTTAACACTGTAATACTGATACCCTGTTTGGGCATAGCCAGCATGGAATTCAGACAGCAGAAGCATCATCATTAACGCTTTGCAAATTATTTTCTTTGTTTTCATCCGTTTATATTTTAGTTATTAATTTATTTACAGCTATTTAATATAATCATTTCCTTGTGTGTCTTTTTAAGTCATGAATGTTTCATAATATTTATTGTTTAAAATTAGATTCCTTCCTGTAAAAAATCAATTATTTTACAACAAATTTTTGATAAGCCCCTTTTAAACTATAATTAAGCCGCATCCTTTAAATTGATTATTTCAAATTATACATTCCATATTATTATTTTTTTCGTGTTACATTATCATTTTGCCATCCATTGTCTGAACCGGGATTTTTGGGATTAAAGGATTTTAGGATTAAATTTTTTATTTGTTAATCTGTGAAATGCTAAACTCTTTGCACCAAAATTTATCAGTAAACCTATTTCCATATTATATGCTTCAAGATAATTCAATGCTTGTGCAATGTGAACATCTTCCAATTTTATGATGGCTTTCAGTTCAACCATTATCAATTCTTCCACAAAAAAATCAACTCGTCTTGTGCCTATCTGTTGCTCACGATAAAAAACAGGCATCTCCATTTCTCTTTTAAAACCGAGTTGTTCATAAGGCATTTCAATTTCCATAGCCCTCTGATAAATTACTTCCTGAAAGCCATTGCCAAGAGCAGAATGAACCTTCATTGCTGCTGAAATTATTCTCCTTGTTATGTCTTCGTGTTTCATATTATTTTTGTTTCAATCCCATCATCCCATAAAATTGTCTGAACCGGGATTTGTAGGATTAGAAAATTTTGGGATTATTTACGGTACACCTGAGAATAACTGAAATACAGGTTTCGAAACCAAGCGTAAGTTGCATCGTACTCCGAAGCCGACCACCAGTAGCCGAGGTCTGCAATGTCGTAGAATGTACCATAGCTGATACGGAGGCCACCGGGGAGGGCGGAATAACCGCTGCTATTAGTAGCTCCTGTATTGGGGCTATTCCAGTGCATGGTGCCGGTTTCTTTAAGTTTTCCGCCAATATCAGTACCAACCCACCCTGTTGCGGTAGTATCCACTGTCGTATCAAGGTATATTTCCATTATATTCCATTCGCTGTCGGTGGCTACGTGCCAGCCGGCAGGGGCAAGTTTACGGCTGTCGTTTACTGCATACCAGTTGTAGAGTTTGCCATATACATTATCATACAAGACGGAATCGTTGTTGTACCAGCAGAAGGCTCCGGTACTAAGACCTCCCCATGTGCCGTTACCGGTAACATTTTGTATTGCTGTACCATCGCGGTAACGCGAGGTGTTCAGATTTTCTTTCAGACAGCATTGATTTCCAATTTGAACGGTGTTGTAATAGTTGCTGTCAATATCGGCTACGATGCTTGTTCCGCATACAAAGGGTCCGCACGAAGCGCTTAACGCAGAGCGGCTGATTTGCGAATACACCGGGTTGCAGGTTCCCTCGGTTATTTTAGCTCTGTGATATTTACCGGCAGTTAGCACATTAAAAACCATTTTGTAGGGCTGGTAGTTAGCGCCAGGTAAATCATACCAGTCTATACTATCGGTGCTTTGCTGCCATTGCAGGTTGCCGCGGTAAGTATTCAGACAAAGGGTAATGGTATCGCCCGTGCAATAGCTGTAGGTTTGGCTTTTTACAGCGCCTGCTACGATGGCTGATACAATAATAATAAAAAAGGTTTTCATAATTTCTGTATTTTAAGATTATTTTATTTTTTTTAATGTATTTGTTATGTTAATTCGCCAGTCCATTTACCGTCTTTTAATTCAAAACTGCCGCACGTATTGATATTTTTTATCGCAACGGTTCCGGCCTCTTTTAGTTTATAAAGTTAGTTATTGGGTCAATAAACCTTCTGATTCAAAGAATTGATTTAATAGCTTATCTGTTGTTTTAGATATTAAAACCTGATTTTTAAGTATTACCGCTGTAGCAAGTTGAAGACTATCTAAAGTTCGCAATCCTTGTTTACCATATTTTGCAATCAATTCTGTTGTTTGTGAAATTACCTTATTGTCAATTTGAATCCAGGTAAATTTGCTTTTATCATTTTCAAATAACTGAATTAGCTCTTTGGCTTGTTTTTCGGTGATCTCAACCATTCTGACTTTTTTCCAAACTGTTGAGGTAAATTCAATTTTTGTAATTTCAGAAAGAAAAAGAGCTGATACTTTATTCTTTATAAAAATATTTTCTATTTCCTCTGATCCATCTTCAGAATGATACAATTTAAACAAGGCACATGTGTCTAAAAATATTTTCATAACTCTTTTCGCCTTTCTTCTATTACCGAATCACTAAATGAACCTTTGTATTCTGATAATAATTTTTTACTTTCAGAAAATGAAAAATCTGCTAAACTTAAATCTGAATCAGATGTAGTTTCAATTTCTTCTATAAAAGTAATAATTACTTTTACAGGGTTTTTAAATGATATGTCCTTATCTATCTTTACATATCCATTCTGATATATTCCATTAACTGCTAACATAAATATATAGTTTAATTTAATTCAATATTTAGTATTTATAATGGTTACAATCCCTTTAGCATCTTTTTTTGTTTTTTTCAGGTTATCAAAAATAGTTATTTATTTTCAAATTGTATCTATTATCAAAAATATTTTATAAATTCATTCATTTCTTATTTTGGCGGGGTTTGAGCAATCCGTTTTTTATCAGGTCGTTGTCGCCCCACTCTTTATGTATAACATCTTATTATTAACAATTTCTAAAATCTCTTTTTCCCTCTCTATTGCTTTTTCCTGAATTTCAGCCCCTTTTTTTAGTATATTTATAATATATTCCTTATCTTCTATGCTTTTTGCATTAATTTTAACATTAAGATATGCCCCCATTACGCCAGTTCGTGCACATAAAACTCCAACACCGACATCCGATGCCGAGGCTTCAAGTCCTGATTCGGCCATAGCTTTGAGCAAATCCATTGACTCATAGCAAAGCTCCATAACCCGGAACGGAATCTCTATAGCGCCTTTGG
>JACQWN010000464.1 GCA_016209245.1 Bacteroidia bacterium | reverse complement strand
GCTGGTATTTTCAGTAGCGCCGATATTTTGGACTCCAAACCCTTTTAGTGTGTCCTCTGTCCAAATTCTTGTACTATCGTTTGTAACTCTTAAATATTCATTGGTCAATCCCTTTGAAAGGCTAAATCCGCCAACAGCAAAGCCACCCTTGCTACCGGATGCTTTAGCGGCGTTCTCTTCAATATAAATTCTGACACTGTCCGGTGTAACTCGTAAATACTCATTGGTAAAAGTTTTTGTAAGGCTAAAACCGCCGACTGCAAAACCGCTACGGCTACCTGCAGCTTTAACGGCAGGGTCGTCGGCGACATAGACGCGAACACCCTGTGAGTAAACAGCGAAGACCGTATCGCCACTACTGTTTAGCACTTCAAATAACGGTTCATTGCTTGAAAGCGGGACGTCGCCTTTTACTTCAAATTTTCCAATAGGCGCATTTGTTCCAACGCCAACCTTGTCAGTCGGGATTGTTGTAAATACATTTGTTCCTGATTTTGTCCATATATCTCCTTCTATCGAAAGATTAAGCCACGATGTTCCATTAAAAAAATAAAAGCTGTTTTCATCTGAATCAAAAACAAGAAGTCCTTTTGCCGGATTAATTACACTATTTCGTTGAACCGTTGTTAAACGAGGAATCAGCATTCCTTTTGTTATAGATTTTACGTCAAGCATTGCTGAACTGTCTGCCGTATATCCATTGTCATCCGTAATTGCAATATTCTGCGATTTTATTTCAGGTAATTGCATTATTAGAATTAATCCGAATGTTAATCCTGTCAAAATTTTCCCTTTTTTGGTTCTCATTTTTGTATTTTTTAATTAATGGTTTAGAGGTTGTTTAAATTTCGAACAAAAATAAAGGAAAAATTAACCTGAATAATTCATGAATATTTTTAATTTTGGTGAAACTTAGTGTCTTTGTGCCTTTGTGGCAAAAATTATTTTTGCTACCAAGATACTAATGCACAAAGAAATCACAAAGTTTGTGAATTGATAAGGTTAACAATGTTTTGTTGATAAATATTTTTGTAAAAACAGCATCAATTCTGTAATCGCTACGCTGTAAAAAGGATCGGTGCGTTCATTGTTAGCACTTTATAGCCTGCGGCGAATTAAACTATTTCTTAGTCGATCCTCTTAATAATGATTTAATTTGTTCTATTTCGACTTTTAGATTATCAATTTCTTGGACCTTTGCTTTTAGATTTGCATTATCCGTTTTTAACAAATCATTTTCTTTTTTCAGCGATTCTATTTGTATTTGCTGCTCCTGCACCGCTTTAACTATAGGTAACAGGTTTAAGTTTCAAAATAAAATCAAGACCTGGAACATCTTCTTTAATGTCCCTTTTAAAGCGTTCATCCGAAAGGGTTGTCCAGCCTACCTGCCCGCCTATGCTCGTAACAGATGAATTTCCCACCCTCACCTGGTTGCTTGCAGTTATTGCAGCATTATAACCCAATGCTGTGGAGTTATAGAATACGGTTCCTGTGCTAAAGGCATTATATCCTAAAGCAGTATTGTTATACCCCGTGGTGTTGTCATTAAGTGCATACACTCCGTATGCGGTATTTTGGTCTCCGGTGGTGTTGAATTCAAGCGCATTCGCTCCGTTAGCGGTATTGTTGTATGCTGTGCTATTGTAAAAAAGTGCTTTGTATCCGATGGCAGTATTGTTGTACCCTGTGGTGTTCCAATAAAGCGCATTCGCTCCGTTGGTAGTATTTCGGTATCCTGTTGTGTTTAAAAAAAACGCATTCGTTCCGATGGCAGTATTGTTGCTCCCACTGGTGTTAGAATAAAGCGCCTCCATTCCATTGGCAGTATTGTAGCCCCCTGTGGTATTGAAATAAAGCGACTTATATCCGATGGCAACATTGAAATTTCCTGATGTGTTAGAATATAGCGCCTGGCATCCGGTGGCAACATTATACCATCCTATTGTATTAGAATATAGCGCCTGATATCCGTTGGCGACACCGTAATATCCTGTTGTGTTGGTATATCCAGCCTGATAACCGAGAAATGAATTATAAGTCCCCGTTGTATTAGTTAATCCTGCTTCAAAGCCAATAAATGAGTTATAACTTGCATTATTAGTATATCCTGCATTTTTACCGATAAAAACATTGAAATTACCTGTTGTATTTGTATATCCGCAACTATCTCCAATAATTACATTGCTATTTCCGGTAGTATTGCTGCGTCCTGCTTTGAACCCCATAAATGAATTGTTTGCTCCGGTTGTATTATATCTGCCGGCTTCATTTCCTAAAAACACATTGTAATTGGCATTATTTGTATATCCTGCATAATATCCTAAAAACACATTATAATTTCCGGTTGTGTTGGTATAACCTGAATTATAGCCAATAAAAACATTACTTGTTCCGGTTGTGTTATATCTTCCTGTCCGATAACCTAAAAACACATTATTACTGGCATTATTATAATACCCGGAATAGTATCCCAAAAAAACATTATTTAAACCTGTTGTATTGGTATAACCTGACCTGTAACCAATAAATACGTTACTTGAGCCAGTAGTATTACTTCTACCTGCATTATTGCCCATAAATGCATTGTTGCTTCCGGTATTATTGCTCCATCCTGCCTGGTAACCAAGGAATGCATTGTTTGTTCCGGATGTATTGCTCCTACCTGATTCAAAACCAAGAAAAATATTATAGCTTGCATTATTGTTCAAGCCCGTATTGTAACCCAGAAATACATTGTAATTTCCTGAAATATTATTAAGTCCGCTTTCGTTTCCAATAATCACGTTTTTTAGCCCTGTGGTATTGGTAAAACCTGCGCTGTCGCCAATAAATATATTACTATAACCACCGGTATTATGGTACCCTGACCGGTAACCGATAAAATAATTTTTGTACCCTGTTGTATTATTATAGCCGCTTTGATAACCTATAAAAGAATTATATAATCCGGTTGATATAGATTTTCCCGCTTCATGCCCGATAAAGTAATTTTGTGGTGTTAGTTGCATGTAGCTGGTATTTTCAGTAGCGCCGATATTTTGGACTCCAAACCCTTTTAGTGTGTCCTCTGTCCAAATTCTTGTACTATCGTTTGTAACTCTTAAATATTCATTGGTCAATCCCTTT
>JACQWN010000463.1 GCA_016209245.1 Bacteroidia bacterium | reverse complement strand
GTCCATTAATGCTATAAGGTTCTCATAATAAAATATATAGACCAAGCATTAACAGCAATGCGTAAATAAAAATTTGTGAACATTTTCAATATTCACAACCATTTTAACGCGCGGGTTATATTGTTGTATAAAACTTTCCGGGAAATGTACTTTTTTACAAAATTAAAAAATCTGGCGTATATTTCAAAATATAATTTAAAAATTAAGCCAAATATTTATTATTTACTTTTAATTTTCAGCTTTAATCTTAATATTATCTATCTCCCAGGTTTTTGCGACGGTGGTTGTACCGGTATATCTGAAACCAATATAAACATTATTCACCGTATAAGATGATAAATCAATATTGCCTGAACCTTGCCATACCCAGCTTCCTGTTGAGAGAACCGCTGTAAGCTTTGTCCAATCACTTATATTAGGAGTGCTTGTTCCATCATAGCTTGTGGAAATGTACAGTTCGACATCAGGCCCGCTATAATTACAGGCAGATTCAAAGACCAGAACAGGAGAGGGAGCTGAAGAAAGGTCAATGGCTGGCGATATCAGCCATGTTTCACTCGAGGCATCTCCGCTGTTATAGCTCGATGCTTTTGCAAATTTGCTGCTATTATATTCATCAACGCTCCAGCTTATTGTGCCTGTTACAGTTTTTGATTTCCAACCCCCTGATGTAAGACTGTTATCTTCAAAATTTTTATTTAATAATATTAAAATATTCGGACTACTGCCATCGCAACGGGTGCTGTCTAATGAGAGTTCGCCGGGTTCACGTATTACCAGTTGCGGTGTGCCGTTATAGACACTTACAATAGCAATCAGAATTCCTTTTCCGCCGGGTATTGTTTCGGCAGCAAAATTTGCATAACCGCTGGAACGGACAATTATTTCTTTATTGTTACAGTCTTTTAAATACCTGTCTTTCGATACTTTGTTTACTGCATCAGCCCAGGTTTGTCCTAATTCGCCCTCGTCAAACTCCACATTTTCGAGCTTTATCAGCTTTGACTCTAACGAAGTAATATTTGCCTGTATTTGGTCAATTGTTACCAATTCAGGATTGCGGTTTATCAAAGTCGCCTGCTTGATGACATGTCGGTCGGCATTTACAGAATCCAGTTGAATAGCACCGCCATAAGTTGTCAATGTCAAGCCCTTCAGGTAAACTCTGACAGAATCGCCTTTGTAAACCCCGCCCGAAGAAAGGAAATGCAGACTGATAGCCCCAGATGTATCCTGAAGATAGGCGGTCTTATATATATTTCCATTCTGATCGTCCATGGTAATGGTTCCATAAACCGACATTTCGTCGGTTAGTGCAATTGCCTGCCCCTGATACATCTCCCTTATTTGTTTTATACTCTTCCGCAAACCTTCGGGTATTGAATTGACCGGCGGTTCGTCAAATTCTTTTTTTACACAACTAATTGCTATGGCAATTATTCCGCATGATAAGAGTATTGAAATTATCTTTTTCATTTCTTTTTCATTTCTTTTTAATTTAACTAACGTTTCAGATATTTTATTAGCTAAATTTATAAATTATTTTTTTACTCCAAAATTTTATCAAGACAATCTTTTTCAAATGGTAAATTCCATAGCCATTCAACATTAATCCAAAAGCTATTGATTACCTTTGAACTTATTTTGCCTGTGTTGTATTGATTGTAATTAGCTTTTGAAGAATAAATCCTTAACCATTTTTCAAAAGGATCTATTACCCAATATTCTTTGACTCCATACTTGAAATATTTTACAAGTTTTTCACCAAGATCATATTTTTTTGTTGTGTGTGAAAGGATTTCAAGAACAAAAGGCGGACAGCCTTCATAATAGTTTTGAGTTATATTTTTATTCATATTTTCAGGGACAAAAAGTATATCAGGTTCAAAAACATCATTCATTGACAATTTTACTGGAAAACGTGAACCTAAAATTTTACCTAATTTCTTTTGCGAAACATAAATGTTCATTAAAGAGAAGATAAATCTAAAAATATCCTCATGTAAAAAAGATGCTGGTGAATGCATAATAAATTCTCCGGTAATTAGTTCGGCATTAGTATCTTCATCACAAATATCAAAATATTCATCAATATTAACCGATGGTTTAATAAATGTATAAGGAGGTTCAATTTTATTGATTACATTAAATAGCATGATTTATTTTTTATTTCTATTTTTCACCATTATTTATAAAACATTGCAAATTTAATTTATTTTTTAAATTTAAAAAATCGGCATTTTTCATTTTATTAAATATTATTCGAATCGGTTGTTTCTTCTCGTGCCGGTTAATTATGTATATATTTTTCATTCAGTAATTCAGGTCAAATATAATCTATAATTTTAATTTCACCAAATAAGACATGGGAATAATCATCTCAGATATTAGTATTTTAGACCTGACAGGTTTGTTCTTTGCAAATTTTGCCATACCTTTTAAGTCTGGTAATCATTGTATTAGAAAAACCTGTCAGGCCTTTATGATTATTCAAATTAAAATAATATTTAGCCACAAAAAAATTATAATGGGCAAAAATATTATTTTTGCATATAATTTCAATTTACCACACTATAAAAGGGGAACTGAAATCAGAAAATTTTTATACGGGATGATGATACCCATGGATATTCTTGTTTATTCATAAAAAGAAATAGATGAAAATAAAGATATTCGGTTTACATTCCTTTATGATGCATTTAAAAATATTAAAATTCTTTATGAAAAAATTTGATATTATTCAATCATGGCTTAATAAAGCCGACCATGACCTCAGCAGCGCCAAAATAATTTTGCTCTTGTAGATGAAATAAGAGATATTGTCTTAAAAAAAATGAATATTGAAAGTTGACAAAACAATAGCTATGAAAACATTAGTACAATATTTCTTAACAATTATAATGATTTATTTGGCATTACCGATGAATGGACAAGACAGCTTCACTCCGGTAACTGATGTTGAATCATTAAAAAATAAACTTTCTGAATATAACAGCCGTATTTCTACCATTGAGAGCGATTTTGAACAGGAGCAATATCTGAGCGTAATGACGGAAAAAATTTTCACAAAAGGATATTTTTGCTTTAAAAAGGAAAATAATCTTCGTTGGGAATACCTCGAGCCATATACATATCTGATTGTTATAAGTAATGAAAAAATATATATTAAAGATGAGGAAAAGGTCAGTAAATATGACATTGAATCGAACATAATGTTCAAAGAAATCAATAAAATGATGGTTGGTATGGTTAACGGTGATATTTTAAACAATAAAGAATTTCAATTAAGCTATTTTGAAAATAATATAAATTATCGTGTCAACCTTGTTCCTGCTAATAAAGAAATGAAAGAATATATCAGCACTATTGAAATTTATCTGAATAAAAAGGATATGTCGGTTGATGAAATCCGGATAAGTGATCCTGGCGGGGATTATACCAATATTTTCTTTAAGAATAAAAGGCTGAACCAACCGGTAAGTGATGAGAAATTTACAGCAAAGTAATTTTTTTTTAAGAGATGTAGGGATGAACGGCCGTTCAGCCCTGCTGCTTTTAAATGTATTTCTCATTATTTTGCTCTGGAGCTGTACGCCTGCATTATATTTTGGATTGAAAAAAGAGGGTGAACGGAAAATTACGGAAAATGAAATCAGGCAGATATTCAATAATAGCAGTAAAGCTTACAAATTTAAAACAAAGATTTGGATTTACGGAAAATATTTCAGTGGGGTTCTTGCCATTAAATTTATGGAAAACAATTCATACCGCACTATATTCATGAATGAGACCGGCTTTAAAATATTTGATATAGAATTTTTTCCTGATTCAACGACCGGCAAACCTGATATCATTCTTCATCATTGCCTTGAATCCTTTAATAACAAAGCGTTGATTAATACAATTAGCAACGATTTACGTTTGTTATTTATCAACTACCTGCCTGCTTCTGCAAATATTTTTTTATCAGATAAGACCGGTTGCACGGTTTACCGTTTTAAAAAAGGGAAAGAGCATTGTTACTATTATAAGGATAATAGCAACGGAGCTATAACCAAAATTGAAAAAACAGGCAGGATATTAAAAAAAGTAATTGTATATTTTAAAAATTACGAGGTTGGGGATCCTCATACGATTTTTTTCAGGCATAAAAATATCAGGTTGAAGATTGAGCTGGTGGGGTTATAATGATTTTTCACTTTTGAATTATAATTTTTTCGTTTATTATTGAGTTGCCGATTCCGAACGGCGGCTAGGGGTTGGTTTATGTTTTGCACACCTCTATTATCAGCGGCAAATGCTATACTAATGAGTATTGGATAATTTTTCATTTTTTTATGTTTTTGGTAAAACACAAAAGAATAATCAATTATCTCTGTTTTTCCGATAGCTTTTTAATTTTATCAACAGGGCATTGTTAATTTCTCCTTTATTTTTATTTTTGTTTGAAATTTAAACAACCTCTAAATTTTTTATTATAGTCATTCGTTCTCAATATTGAGTTTCTTTTCCATTTAATTACGCACAACGGATCGGGTGCAGAAGCAATGGCGGATTTAAGAGCATTACTCTGTCAAACCGTAACTAATTTCAAAGAGAGTACAAACGTTTCAAACTACCAAAACACCCGCCATTGTTTTTGCACAGTGTGTGTCCAGAAAGTTTTCCAAACACACAGCCTCAAAGGTAAAGGATTTTTTGCAGAAAAACAAGTAAATAACCCTGTAGTTATAAACAGTTAGAAGCAGAAAATCCAAAGTCCTAATGCTCTTAGAGAGAGGGGAACAATAGCAGAAGCGAAGTAAGGTCTTAAAAATATTTGGGGAGCGTGTTGGCTGGTGTGTCTTGCCTAATTGCTTGCTTTTGTGGGGGCTTTTAAGTTAATTCTTAGTCACAATAAACATATCAGCAGGCAATTCGAACTTCTGTATTATTGTTTGGTTTTCGGTGTTTCGTTCCAACAATATAATGATAGCTCCATCAACATACACAGGTGCCCAATTTGCTCTGTCGTTAATTCTGCGTATTAGGAAAGGTTGAGCAAAAGGTGTTTCGTCTAACCTGAAAAAATAAATGCAGTTGAAATTATATTTGGCATTTATCTGTTGCCACACTTCTTCTTTCTCTAACATTGGATTATACACTTTTTCAAAAAAATCGGTAGAATATGCTTCCGGCCTGTTATCTACAAACACTTGCTGTTGAGGAAAAAGGTTATAGATTAAGTAACCACCAATGTCGTAGTTGTTAAATATAGGACCTTTAATACCATTTGCTTTAAAAAATTTAGCAGAACGATTTATGTTAGAATACAAGCCCAAACCATTGTTTCCATTAATCATGGAGAAATATTCTCCAGCCTTACTAATACTTATAAACACCAAGATAAATGCGCCAACAAGCGAGAATGTAGTTAGCCGTTTTTTGAAATTTATCCCATACTATTCAAATAGAAGCATTACAATTCCCGGAACAAAAGCCATTAAAAAAACTGCTGCAAGCGGAATACCACGTATAGCAATATAACCAAGCGCAACAAAAAAAATAGATAAAGTATTTACGGGTGTTATTCGCTGAATATTAAGATTTATCTTCTTTAAATAAAACAACAAAACTACAACAGCAACAAGGGTAATAAATTCATAATGCAAATATACGCTACTGTCAAAACGATTTTGTATAAAAAATACACTTTGATTTTCGGCAACCATATATCCATAGTTTTTAAAAATGGTAAGAGGAGTTAGCGCACCCTGAATACCAAACGGATTAAAAAAACACGCCACCACACACAACCCCAAAAGCAAACCCATCTGTTTTGCACCTTCCTTTTTGTGAAGCGACCAAATATGGATTGCATAAGCTCCAATGATTATTAGACCCATTACAAAAAATATGTGCAGATTAACCCACAGCAGTTGCAGCAAAGGCAAAACAATAAGTGGCTTTTTAAATGAAATTTTTTTAGACAAAAAACGCTCCAACAAAAATGTGTAAATAGCCATCAACAGCAAACTGAAAACTTCTGGCCTAATCTCTGTTCTATTGGAAATAATCGGGATGCAAAGCATAAAAAATAAAAATGCCATGTACATGTGACTTTTGCTTTCGGCGATTTTAAAAAATAAAAAAACAGTTATAGCTGATAATAAACAATATATAAACGACAAACCTTCGAAGCCAGTCATTTTCTGAATTAAATAAAATAAGACTCCACTACCCCAGTGGTGATTAATAACAGGAAAATCGGGTTCGGTAAAAGAGTAATAATTAGTTGAAACAACTTTGCTAGTACTAAGTATTATCTCTCCGTTTTTTAAGTGCCGTCCCAAATCAGCATTCACAAATACTATTTTTTGTGCAAAAAATGAAAAAGAGATTATTAAAACCAATGTGTATAAAAAAATACGCATAGCAGTCTTTACAGCTAATAAAGACGGAATGGTTGATATTTTGTTTTTATTTTTTGGCACACCTTTTCACTGCAGTCTTACACTTAATTATTTCAATCAATCCATTATTAGTGTTAGCAAAGCAAGGTATTAGGAAGGTTTTAGCGGCGTGTTGACTTGCGTGACCTTCCTAAGTGCTTGCTTTTGTGTCAGCGTTTATTGAACAAGTAATTTTTTAATTTCAAAATCTTTTCCACTTTGTAACTTACAAAAATAGATACCTTTATTATAGCTTGATACATCTATTATTTGTGTATGTGTTGATTTTTTTAAGTTCCCAACATATAAAATTTGTCCCATTGGATTAACAATTTCCACAATTACATCTTCATACTCTTTATTTGAATTTTCAAATTCTAAATTGACATAGTTGGAAGAAGGATTAGGATATATTTTAAAATCAAAAATAGAAGATATTGTGTTGTTGATATTTTCAGGAATTGCAGTAGGAAAAGTTAAAGAATCTGGACAATTTTGTGAGTTATAAATAGAATAAAGCAGATTAGAAAAATTAACTATTCCATAATTAATATTATCATAGTAATCATAGATTTTATTTGCAATTGTTGTTAAATCTGTTGTTCCCCACCAATTATTTTTTGCAATAATATTTTTGGTTGATAGGTTTTTTACATGGTATGAACTATTGTAATCAAAATTACTACTATCAATAGTCATAGTGTTAGCATTAGATATTTCAATTCCAATTGAATTTTGGTTTATTGTAGAATTTTTTATTAATACATTACCTCCAATATTATAACCGTTATATCCTGTAATTTTAACTGCAGTCCCAGAACCACTCCCCAATATTTGCGAGCACTGGATAAACCCATTCCCAAATATCAATCCATTTGAAGTGTTGTAATTTATTACGCTACTTGTAATTTCTACTTTAGCAGATGGAAGATTAACAGGAGTATTGACCAAGTTACTCATTATAATTTTTAGTGGACCAGTTACAGGATTGCCTCCTCCATTATATATGGTTGAAGATGATAGGGTAGATGAAATTATACTAATGTTGCCACCGCAACATCCAATTGTAAAAGTAGAACCGGCTACAAAAGAATTTCTAATTGTAATACCATAATTATATGAATCCGAATTAATAGTACAATTGTTTAGATTACTGTTTTTTACTTCAATAGTTTCACTATTGGGATAAACACCTATAATTGCAGTCGTTGAAATAGTTGCACTGTCAATTACCAACGAAGCAGTAGTTGCATAACCTTTTGTTTGAACTTTAGTATTATTTAATACAACATTATTAACAATCAAAACACCCGAATTTTTTGGCGAGTCTTAATTAGATTGCGATTCATCTGCAAGTTGAAAAGCATTTT